>DATEXR010000298.1 GCA_035256765.1 Candidatus Deferrimicrobiaceae bacterium
CAGATCTCGAGCCAGACCGTACCCCGAGGGGCCCGCCTCGTAGCAGGCTTCGATCTTCCATTCCCGGAAGATCCCGGCATTCGAGGACCGCTGCATCCCCGCCGGCTTCGTTGCACGCCCTCATCGTACCGCTGTGGGTACGCCTCGGTCGTGCGCCCGGGTGCGAATGCCGTCTCCCGGGGCCCCGGGCTCGCGGAGGGGTCCCCTCGGCTACGCTCGCGACCTTGCGCCCGCTCGCTGCCGGTTCCGCTCGATGCGATTTCTTCCCTTCTGCGGGACACTCCTCCAACCGTACTACCGACAACCTCCAGGAGTGTCCCCCCGCCTCGTCGACCCCCCCGCATCGCCTGGGGCCCCGGTTGCCGGCGCTCTCCCGACGGGGCAGGCAAATTCGGCGCCCGCCGCAGGGGATCCCCCGAGCGGTAAGCCGAAGGCGGAACCGGCGGAGGCCCCGCCGTTTGTAGGGCAATAGTGATTGCGTACCACATAGGAAGGAGAATGGCCGGGGAGAGGACCAATGGGCACGTTCGCTGGACGCAGCCGGGGAGCCGAGGCTGGACGCGAGCGGGGACCCCGGAGGCGAAGCCGCTCCCGGCGCCCTCGCAACGGGACGTGCCAATGCGGCGCCCGCCGCAGAGGATGAAAAGTTTTAAGAACGTCCCTGTTCTTGACTTCCGCCGAACTGGAGGGTGAACAGCCGGTGGTAGATCCCCCGGGCCGCGAGGAGCTCCCGGTGGGTGCCGGTCTCCCGGACCTTCCCCCGGTGCATCACGATGATCCGGTCCGCCGAGAGGATGGTGGAGAGCCGGTGGGCGACCACGAGGGAGGTGCGACCGGCCAGGAGGATCGCGAGGGCGGTCTGGACCTCGTGCTCGGTCACCGGGTCCACACTGGAGGTCGCCTCGTCCAGGATGAGGATCTTCGGGTCGCGGGCCAGCGCCCGCGCGAACGAGACGAGCTGCCGCTGGCCTACGGAGAGCCGCCCGCCCCGCTCCCCCACCTGCGTGGCCAGTCCGCCGTCCCAGCCGGCGGAGAATCGCGCGACGCCGGCCACCTCCACGGCCCGGTCGAGCGCGCCCCCCCCCGCCTCGACATTCTCCCGGATGGTCCCGGAAAAGAGAAACGGGTCCTGCAGGACGAGGGAGATCATCCCGCGCAGCTCGCTGCGGGGGATCTCCCGCACGTCCCTCCCGAAGAGCCGGATCTCCCCCCGGGAGATCTCGTAGAACCGGCACAGCAGGTTGAGGATCGTCGTCTTTCCCGCGCCGGTGGCCCCCACGATCGCCCCCGTCTCCCCCTCGCCGAGCGTGAAGGAGACCCCGCGAAGGACCATCTTCCTCCCTCCCCGGTCCTCGCCGTCTCCGCCCGGGTAGGAAAACCAGACGTCCCGGAACTCGATCGCCGGCGGGTCGGGTCCCCGCCCTCCCCCGGCTTCCGGCCCCTCCTTCCTCCCGGCGGGAGACTTTGCGCCGGAAGGGGGCGGCCGGTACTCGGGAGAGATCTCCTGGTCGAGGATGAGGAAGATCCGTTCGCTCGAGGCGAGCGCCGACTGAAGAATGTTGTACTTGTCGCTCATGTCCTTGATGGGGTTGAAGAACTTCTGCGCGTATTCGAGGAAGGCGACCAGGGTCCCGAACGTGACCGCCCCCGAGATCACCCGGATCCCCCCCTGCCAGAGGAGGAGGGCCACCGCGACGGAGGCGATCAGCTCCACCCCGGGAAAGTACACGGAGTAGAAGTTCGTCAGGCGGACGCTCTCCGCGGCGTACTCCTCGTTCCGCTCGTCGAACCCGCGGTCCGATTTCTCCTCCTGCACGAAGGCCTTCACGACGGCCACCCCGCTCACGTGCTCCTGCAGGAAGGCATTCATGCGGGCGAGCTTCCTCCTCATCTCCCGGTTCCCCTCCCGGATGAACTTCTTCAGCAGCTCGACGAAGAGGAGGAGGGCGGGAAGGACGGCGAAAATGATGAGGGCGAGCCGGGCGTTCAGCCACAACAGGACCGAGGCGGTCCCGACCAGGAGCACCACGTCGCCCACGGTGGATACGAGGCCCGAGGAGATCAGCTCCTGGAGCGCCTCCACGTCCGAGGTGAGGCGGGTCATCAGCCGCCCGGTGGGGGTGCGGTCGAAAAAGGAGACCGGCAGTCGCTGAAGCCTTCCGAACATCTCGGTGCGGAGGTGGAGGATGACTCGCTGCCCGAGGATGGACACCGTGAACATCTGAAGATAGAGAAACGCCATCCCCCCGGCGACCGCAGCGAGGTAGAGGGCGACCCGCCCGCCCATCCCGGTAAGGACCCGGGGCGTGATGTTCCGGTCGATGATCAGTTTGATGAGGTAGGGCCCGGCGAGCTGGCAGGCCGTGCCGAGGAAAAGCCCCGCGAGGGCCAGCGCGATGAGCCCCTTGTGGGGGATCAGGTAGGAAAAAAGACGGCGCAGGAGCCGGATGTCCATCCCCCGCGCTTCCACCCGGTCCTCGTAGAAATAGAACTCCCTCCCGTTGCTCATTGCGCCGCCTCCAGCTCCCGGGCAAGCATCTGCCGGGAATAGAGGTCGTAATAGACCCCCCTTCGGGAGAGCAGCTCGTCGTGCGTCCCCTCCTCCACGATCCTGCCCCCCTCGAGAACGAGGACCCTGTCGCACCGGGAAAGAGATGCCATCCGGTGCGTGCTGAACAGGACCGTCCGGCCGCCGCCTTCGGAGAGGATTTCCCGGAAGATCTCCCGCTCCGTCTCCGAGTCGACCGCGGAGAGGGCGTCGTCGAGAAGGAGAATCTCCCCCCCCGCGCACAGGGCCCGGGCGATCGTGGCCCGCTGCTTCTGGCCGCCGGAGAGGGAGATCCCCCTCTCCCCGATCACCGTGCGCATGCCGTCCGGCATCTCCTCGATCTCGTCCAGGAACCGCGCCTTGGCGGCTGCGCGGCGCGCCTCCTCCTCATCCGGGAGATCCTTTCCGAAACCGATGTTCGCCAGGATCGTGTCCGAGAAGAGGAACGGGTCCTGGCTCACGAGGGAAACCGTGCGCCGGACCTCGTCCAGGGGGATCGCGCCCATGTCCCTCCCCTCGAGAAAAACCGTCCCCGCCGGGACGGGGTACAGCCGCAGGAGCAGGGAAAAGAGCGTGGTCTTCCCGCTCCCCGTCTGCCCCACGAGGCCGACGATCTCCCCTTTCCGGAGGGAGAAGCTGATCCCCCGGAGCGCCTCGCCCCGGTCCTGCTCCCCGTAGGCGAACGAGAGGTCGCGGACCTCGAGGAACGGGGCGTCTCCGACCTTGCGCGGAGGGAACAGTGCGGGTTCCCAGGGTTCGGGAAGGACTCCGAGGAACTCGTTGATCCGCCCCATCGCGCTCCCGCCCCGCTGGACGAGGTTGATCACCCAGCCGAGCGCCATCGTCGGGAAGGAAAGCATCGCGAGGTAGGCGTTGAAGGCGACGAAGCCGCCCAGCGTCAGCTCCCCCCGGATGACGAGCCACGACCCAAGCAGGAGGACGATGGCCACCCCCGCCCCCGCCAGGAGGCCGATCGCCCCGTGGAAGGCGGCGGAGGTCTTCGAGACCGAGACGTTATGCCGGTAATATTCCCGGCAGGCGCGGTGAAACCTTCGCTCCTCCTGCGCCTCGAGCCCGTACGCCTTGACCAGCCGGATCCCGGTGACGTTCTCGCGGAGGGTGTCGTTCATCGCGGCGATGGACTCCTGGGCTTTCCGGTGGTACCGGTGGAACGCCTTGCCGTACTCCCGGGACGTGTACACGATCACGGGGGCGAGCGCGAGGGAGACGAGCGTCAGCGTGACGCTGATCCGGGCCATGAAAAGGAGGGCCAGGACATAGGAGATCGCGGTCCCGACGAGCGTCAGCACCCCGGGACCGAGGAGCAGCCAGACCGCCGATACATCGTTCGTCATCCGGGACATCACATCCCCGGTGGGCGTCCTGCCGAAGAACGACAGGGGAAGGCGGATCACGTGGGAGAAAACGTCCCTCCGGAGGCGCATCTCCACACGCCGGCCCGTCACGAGCATCCCTCGCCGGCCGAGATACCGGAACCCCCCGTGCATCGCCGCGAAAAAGACCATCCAGGAGACCGCCCGGACGACCCGCTCTCCTCCTCTCGGCGCCGAGATCCCGTCGATCGCCTCCCGGGTCATCCAGGGGACGAGGAGCCCGAAGAGGCTGGACACGAACAGGAAAAGGACGCACCCAAGGTACGCCCGCCTGTGGCGGCCGAGGTAGGGGCGCAGGGAGAGAAGCTCGCGGATGGCCGTTCCCCTATCCCGGAATCGGGTTGGGGGTGAAGCAGAGCAGGAAGAGGAGGGCCGCCGCGATGCCCAGGCGCTGTCTGCCGGGGGTCAGGGGGACCTCCTCGAAAAGCGGCGGCGGGTGTCTCGTCCCCAGAAAGAGGAGCATGAGGGACCACAGGATCCATCCCGCCCAGAGGATCCCGAGGGGAAGGAGGACGTACGGTATGGCGCGCGCGACCCTCTCGTATCTGACCCCGAAGAGCGCGTAGGCGATGTGACCGCCGTCGAGCTGGCCGGACGGAAGGAGGTTCAAGGCGGTGACGAGCAACCCGATCCACCCCGCGAAGGCCACGGGGTGCAATACCACGTCGTACCCGTCCGGGACGGACCCGTGGACGGCGTACGTCGCAGCCCGGAAGAGGATCGACTCCCCGAGGGGGATCCCCGCCGGGACCCCCGCGGTCCGCTGCACAACCGACAGCTTGAGCCCGATGAGGATTACGGGCACGGCCACGATCGCGCCCGCGATCGGCCCGGCGGCCCCGATGTCCATCAGGGCATTCCGGTTCGGGACGGGCGACTTGATCTTGATGAAGGCGCCGAACGTCCCGATGAACGAGGGGGCGGGGATGAAATAGGGGAGGGTCACCGTGACGTCGTGACGCCTCGCGGCCGTGTAATGGCCAAGTTCGTGCACCCCGAGGATCGAGAGGAGCGGGAGGGAGAACATGAATCCGAGCACGAGGTCCCCGGGGGCCGCCAACGGGTTCCCGCCGGCCAGGAACGCCCCCGCGACAAGAGTGGTGAAAAAGGTAATGGCGAACAGAACTCCATGGATGATCAAAGGCGTTTCTCTCCTTGTTTCCTTGCCTCAATTATAAGATAAAGGAAACGGCAGGTGGGGATTCGGAACCGGAGGCGAATCACGATGGTCCCGGAAGGGGAAAGGGTACTGCTCCACATCTGTTGCGCGCCCGACGCGTCGTACGGCGTCCCGGCGATGGAGATGCGGTTTCCGGTCGTCGGGTTCTTTTTCAACCCGAACATCCAGCCGGGGGAGGAGTACGTTCGACGACTCCTTGCGGCCCGGCAACTCCAGGACGCGTTCCCCTTCATGCTGACCGTGGCAGGTGGCGGGGAGGAGGAGTGGGAACGGGCGACCCGAGGGATGGAGGACGAGCCGGAAAGGGGCCGCCGATGCGAGGCGTGCATCCGGATGCGTCTTGCCCGAACCGCGAGGGAAGCGAAATCCCGAGGGTATCCCGCATTTTCCACAGTCCTGACCGTCAGCCCGAAAAAGGACGCCGCGATAGTCAACCGCGCAGGCCGCGAGGAGGGGGAGAAGGCCGGGGTTCTCTTCCTCGAGGCGGACCTGAAGAAAAACGACGGCTTCCGGAAGAGCGTGGAGATCACGAAGCGGTTCGGGATCTACCGTCAGAACTACTGCGGCTGCCGGTATTCGCTGACTGGGCGGGTACACTCCTCAACGTACGACTCGATATAGGAATGTCCCCCTTGGGAATGTCCCCCTTCGGAATGTCCCCGGTGGACTGTGACCGGGGACCCAGGCTCGCGGAGGGATCCCCTCGGCTACGCTCGCGACCTTGCGCCCGCTCGCTGCCGGTTCCGCTCGACGCGATCCGTATCCTTCAGCGGGACACTCCTCCATCCGTACTACCGACAACCTCCAGGAGTGTCCCCCCGCCTCGTCGACCCCCCCGCATCGCCTCGGGTCCCCGGTCCCGGAAATGCAGTCAGCGGCGCAGCAGGCCGAAGGAGCGGGGGCGCAGTGAGGTTAAGCGCAGCCGTGTAGGTTCACCGCACGGCGAGCCACGAACGGAGCCCCCCTCCGAGGCCGCGGAGTGGAAGCCCCCCGCGAGCCGGGGTTCCGTCGCATGGTCGGGGACACTCCTAAAAGAGCGTCCCGGTTCCCTGAAGAAACGCCCAAGAACACCCGATAAGCATTTCATGAGGTTTGGGAAAGGTTGGCGGAAGCGTGAGGGAATCGAACCCCCCGGAGACATTGCTGCCTCCCGACCGGATTTGAAGTCCGGGGGGGCCACCAGCGCCCCATCCGCTTCCGTCCGGATGATCTCCGCCGCGACCGCCGTCGATGCGGGACCTTGCGTCCCGCGCGTCCGCGGCACGGCCTGCCTACTTCTTTTCCGCTTCTTTCCGGCGGCGCTTCACCGCCTTTTTCTTTCTCTGCCGGCGGCGCCGAATTTCCCGCTTCCGTTCCGTCGTCATTTCCGCTCCGTCGCGTTTCCGTTTGGGGATCGCGCCGACATTATAACAGAAGGCCATGGAGGAACCATGAGACGATTGCTGGTCCTGCTCCCCGCCGCGCTCCTGATTTCTTTCTCCACCCCCGCGATGGCCCTGCCGGGATTCGAGGCAGGCGTCCGGGGGATGTACTGGTTCCCGGATCTTGCCGCCACGGCGCAGACCACCACCGCAGGAATCCCGGAGACGAAATTCGACGTGAAGGACGACCTCGGGGTGGGGGACGAGAATTTCCTCTCCGGCGAGGCGTTCCTCCGGTTCGGAAGGGTCACCCTCCGGCTCGGGTACACCCCGATCCGCTTCGACGGGGACCATACCCTGGCCCGGACCATCGTGTTCAACGGCCAGACCTTCTCGGTGAGCGACAATGTCATCTCCCACCTGGATGTCGATATGCTCGACGCGGAACTGCAGGTAGACATCCTCCGGCACGACCTCATCGCCGCCAGTTTCTATCTCGGACTGATCGCCAAGGTGAAGTACGTCGACGGCGAGGTGGAACTTGCGAGCTCTGTCCTGAAGGAAAAGCGGGATTTTAAAGCTCCGATCCCCATGATCGGACTGGCCGCAGGGACAGGGTTCGCAAAGAATATCGTCCGCGTCGACGCCCGGGTTACCGGGATGGCCTATTCGGGGAACCACCTCTACGAGGCCGACGCGTTCGCCTCCCTCTGCCCGTTCCCCTTCTTCCGGATCCAGGGGGGCTACCGGTACATCGAGCTGAAGGTGGATGAGAACGACATCGTCGCCGACCTGAAGCTGAAAGGGCCGTACGTCGGAGCGCAGTTCTCCTTCTGACGGGGAAAAATCGCTTGCCGGGCCCGCGGGGAAAGGTAGAATGGAGTTCCCGCGGGCGCTTAACTCAGCGGTAGAGTGCCACCTTCACACGGTGGAAGTCACAGGTTCAAATCCTGTAGCGCCCACCATACCCTTTACGAA
>DATEXR010000299.1 GCA_035256765.1 Candidatus Deferrimicrobiaceae bacterium
GTGAGGAGAGTTGGGCCGCAAAGTGGTCCACCCCCCAATAACCGAAACCGAATCAATGGAGAAGTTCCGCCCTAACGTCTTCTTGATGGATCGTCGGAAATCGCGCCATCAACTCAAAATAAACTGGGAAAATTAGATTAAGCGGGTCCCGATTCTGACTTATGATAATCGCATCCGAACGGAAACAGGGAGAGTTGGACAAATGAAGAGCTATCGGAAGGAGCTTTGGTTCAATGCCCCCACAAGGCGGGCTTACATAAACATTACCGGGCAGGTGGAAGGATGCCTCAGGGAGAGTGGGATCAAAGAGGGGCTCATTCTCGTAAGCGCGATGCACATTACGGCGTCCGTTTTTATTAATGACGATGATTCCGGTCTTCATCACGACTTTGACGTTTGGCTTGAGAAACTTGCTCCTCACGAACCGGTCTCCCAGTACCGACACAATAACGGCGAAGATAATGCCGATGCCCATCTAAAGCGGTCAATCATGGGAAGGGAAACCGTTGTAGCCGTCACCAATGGGAAGTTGGATTTTGGTCCGTGGGAGCAAATATTTTACGGGGAATTCGACGGACGGCGACGGAAGCGCGTCTTGGTGAAGATCATCGGGGAATGAGTTCGAGAGGCACAAGCCCTCCCGGATGCCGCTTTCCTTCAGGCACGCGTCGACGTCGCGGGTGATGTTGACGGACCCCATCCGCTGCGGGATGCGAACCACAATTCCTTCCGGTAGCTTTTCATGCAGCCCCCCTTCTCATCCGGCGAGAGACCCGGCGGCCCGTCCCGCCAGCCGGGCAGGCAGCAGCCCCCGCACGGAGTTGGTGAGGAATATCCCGTCCGCCCTCTCCATGTCCTCGGGATAAAGCACCCTCTCGGCAGCGCGGAGCGACCGGTCCGCAAGCACGCGCCTCCGGTACACCCCCTCCAGGAGCCCGCAGGCGGCCGGGGGGGTGTACAGCCTCCCGGAGATCTCCAGGAAGACATTGGTGATCGCGCCTTCGGCGAGTTCGCCGCGCTCGTTCACAAAGAGCACCTCGTCGAAACCGGCCTCCTTTGCGATCCGCAGCTCCTCGTCCCGAAAGGCCCGGTTCGTGGTCTTGTGCCGCGAAAAGGGATCCCGGGAGGAGACGGAGACGCTCGAGAGGATCACCCGCAGAGGGACGGTCTCCCCCGAGGCGGGCGGTCCCGCGGGCGGGGACGACTCCACCGTCACATCTCCGCGTTTCCCGAGAAGGAGGCGGACCTTCCTCGGTCCGACACCGTCCGCGCCATACCTGTCCGCAGCGCGTTGCAGCGCAGAGAGAACCGCTTCGCGCCGGAAACGGTGCCCGAAATACCGGGCCGACGCCGCAAGACGCCGCAGGTGGTCGGGGAGGAACCGAAAACCATCCCGGGGAGTCCAAAGGAAGGATTCGATCAGGCGAAAGTCCGGCGCGGGTTCGGTGAGGTACCGGCCCTTCTGCAGGATCTCCCGGTACTCCTCTTCGGGGACCGAGTCCCACACGATTCCGCCGCCCGCCCCCGCCTCCGCGCATCCGTTCCGGACGGCGACCGTCCGTATCGCGACGGAAAACGCCATGTCCCCGCCGGGGAGAAGCGCCCCGAGGGCGCCGGTGTAGACCCCACGCGGGTCGGGTTCGAGCTCCCGCAGGAGGCGCATCGCGGCGATCTTGGGGGCCCCCGTCACGGAGCCGCACGGGAACAGCGCGCCGAAAAGGGACGCCGGAGTCGCCCCCGGCGCAAGCCGTCCGGTCACGGTCGACACCATCTGCAGCACGGTGCGGAACCGCTGCACCTCGAAAAGACGCCGGACGCGGATGGAACCCGGCCGGCACACCCGGCCGAGATCGTTCCGGAGCAGATCGACAATCATCACGTTCTCGGCCCGGTTCTTTGGGTCCTTCCGGAGCGCCGAGGCCGCTTTCCGGTCCTCCGCCTCCGAGAGCCCCCTCGGGGCGGTCCCCTTCATCGGGCGGGTCTCGATCCGGTCCCCCCGGACCCGGAAGAAGAGTTCGGGGGACTGGGAGACGATGCAGCCCTCCTCCATCCGCAGGAACGCTGCGAACGGGACCGGCTGGGCGGCGCGCAGCTGCAGGTACAAGGCAAAAGGGTCTCCGGGGTACGGGAAGACGAACTTCCCGGTCAGGTTGGCCTGATACACCCATCCTTCCCGGATGAACCCGCGGATCGTCTCGACCTTCTCCCCGTGTTCCCCTCTCGACAGGGTGAAACGGGGTTCCGGGATCCCGTCCTGCGCACGGGAGACACGGCCTGCAGCGGTGTCTGCAAACCGGTCCTCCGGCACGCGCCCGATGCGGTCCCAGCGGCCGGTGAGATGGTCGAACCGGAGGCATCCGGCATACACGCCGAACCAGAGGAGGGGGAACGGGTTGGGCGGGGTTTCCTTCTCCCGGGGGAATGCCGGATCCAGGGCGAATCCAGCCTCGTAGGCAAGGTAGCCGGCCACGGGGAACCCTCTGGCCTGCCACTCCCCGGCCTCGGACAGGAGCGAAGGTACACGGCCCGGCTCGTTGGAGACGAGGACGAGCTCGGGGTCTTGGAAGAGGTAGGAGTATCGATCCCTGACCTCGGGCCGCTGCGTCTCCAGCAGCACCGCGCCCGGGGCCCCGGCGGCGGAGCGGAAGACCTCTGCGGGGTCGGGGGGAAGCGAAACGAAGACCGGCGAGTCCCCTATTCCCCGGCGGCGTCTCACCATGGCGGATGGGGGTTCATCCCGCGAGTGCCTGGAGAAAGCGGGACCGCACCTGCGTGGCGAGCAGTGCCTTCTTCACCGGGGGGAGCGCCACGACGATCCGCGTGATGACGCGCAGGGCGGCGTGGTCGAGCCGCTCGAAATCGTCGAAGAGGAGGTTCTGGAACTTCCCGCGCTCGATGGCCATGAGGACCGCCCGGTGCCAGGCCGTTTCCGGAACGACGACCCGCTCCTTCCGCGGCTCCATCGAAAGCGCCCCCTTCGCGCATGCCGGTTTACAGACGCCGCACCCGAGGCACGCGTCGGCGTGGACGGCCGCCTTCGCTTCCGTCCTCTCCCCCCCGACCTCGATCGCGCCGATGGGGCACTTCTTCGCGCACAGCCCGCAGCCGACGCATTTCCCGGCGTCGATCGCGGCGAGGAACGGCGAGGTGATCACGGCGTCGAACATCTTGAACCGGTTGATCGCCGAGAGCATGGCGCAGCAGCATCCGCAGCAGTGGCACACAAACGCCGGTCGCCTTCTCACGTTGTCCCCGATGTGGACCAGGCCCGCCTCGCGCGTGGCCGCGAAGATGTCCTGCGCCTCCTCGCGGGAGATCTTCCGCGCGAGCCCCCGCCGGACGAGGAAGTC
>DATEXR010000300.1 GCA_035256765.1 Candidatus Deferrimicrobiaceae bacterium
TATCGAAATCGGGGCCATCCTGTCCTCATTTCCCCACGTCGAAGTATCGGGTCAGCAAGGGCTCCCCGGCCGGGCGGCCGGTAAGCGCGGCCTGCCGCTTCGCCTCGATCCGCGTGACGACCGCAGAGACCGAGGCGTCCATCTTCCTCAGGAACGTCTGCGGATAGACCCCGATCCAGAAGATCATCACGAGGATCGGCAGCAGGTAGGCCACCTCCCGCGCGTTCAGGTCCGTCATGTGCCGGTTTTCCTCGTTGGTGATCTTCCCGAACATCACCCGCTGGTACATCCAGAGCATATAGACCGCCGCCAGGATCACGCCGGAGGCGGCGAACACCGTCAGCAGCCGCGCGGTCTTGAAGGCGCCCAGCAGGATCAGGAACTCGCCGACGAAGCCGTTGGTGCCGGGAAGCCCGATCGAGGAGAGCGTCACGATCATGAAGACGGCGGCGAACAGCGGGGCGATCTTGGAGAGCCCCCCGAACTCCTCGATGAGGCGCGTATGCCGCCGTTCGTAGACGATCCCGACGATGAGGAAAAGCGCCCCGGTGGAGACACCGTGGTTGATCATCTGGAGGATGCCGCCCTCGATCCCCTGGAGGTTGAAGGCGAAAAGCCCGAGCATCACGAAGCCCAGGTGGGACACGGAGGAGTAGGCGACCAGCTTCTTCATGTCCTTCTGCACCATCGCAACGAGCGCGCCGTAGATGATCCCGATGACCGCCAGCCCGGAGATCACCGGCATCAGGTCGACCGCTGCCACGGGGAACAGCGGCATCGCGAACCGCAGGAACCCGTACGTCCCCATCTTGAGCAAGACCGCCGCCAGGATGACCGATCCCGCGGTGGGGGCGTCCACGTGGGCGTCGGGGAGCCACGTGTGGAAGGGGAACATCGGCACCTTGAAGGCGAACGCCAGCGCGAACGCGGCGAACATCCAGAACTGGAGCTTCACAGGGATGGTGAGGGCGTACATGGCCAGCAGGTCGGTGGAGTAGAGCCCGGTCACCTCGTAGTGGTGGAAATAGAGCGCGATGATGGCGACCAGCATGAGCACCGAGCCCGCGAAGGTGTACAGGAAGAACTTGATCGCCGAGTAGATGCGCCGGTCGCTCCCCCAGACCCCGATCAGGAAGTACATCGGGATGAGGACGGTCTCCCAGAAGACGTAGAACAGGAAGAGGTCGATCGCGAGGAACACCCCCACCATCCCGACCTCGAGGACCAGCATGAAGATCATGAACTCCTTCACGTGCTTCTCGACGGAGGTGTAGGTGGACAGGATGGTGATGGGCATGAGGAACGTGGTCAGCATCAGAAGCCACAAGGAGATGCCGTCCACCCCCACGTGGTAGCTGATCCCGTACTGCGGGATCCAGGGGGCCTTCTGGACGAACTGCATCGCGGCGGTCGACCCGTCGAACAGGATCGCCACCGGAAGGGACAGAAGAAACTCCGCGAGCGTCACGGCGAAGGTCACGTTGCGCAGGAGCCGGGGGTTTTCCCTCGGCAGGAAGACGAGCAGAAAGACCCCGGCGAGCGGGAGGAAGATCAACACGGAAAGCAGGTTCGTCATCAGGGCCTGGGAAACGGATGTCATCGGCACATGCTCCGGGAATCTCCCTTCGCCGTTCTCACGGCCAGATCAGGAACCCGACGAGGATCACCGCGCCCAGAAGCAGGGAAAGGGCGTAGTTCCCCACCACGCCGGTCTGCACGCGTCTTATCCTGTCGCCCGCCCCGCGCACCATCGTCGCGACGCCGTTCACGATCCCGTCGATGAACGTCGCGTCGAACGCCTCCCACAGCCAGATCGAGCCGTTCACGATCCTTCGCACGATGGCGGCGTCGTAGATCTCGTCGACGTAATACTTGTGGAACACCACGTCGTAGAGGCCCGGCACCCTGCCGGCGATCTCCTTCGGCTTCTCCGTGCGGACCCGGTACAGATAGTAGGCGAGCCCGATCCCGCACAGCGCCACGCCCACCGACCCGGCCATGAGCAGGTATTCGAGCGCCGCGGAGTGGTGCGCCCCTCCGTGGGCGGCCCCTTCGGCGGCATGGCCGAAGACGGGCGCAAGCCACTCCTCGAAATAGTTGTGTCCCCCCAGCGCCTCGGGGATGCCGATCCAGCCGCCCGCCACCGACAGGACGGCCAGGAGCATCAGCGGGACGGTCATCGAGTAGGGGGACTCGTGGACGTGCTTCTCCACCTCGGGGGCCATCCGCGACGGCCCGAAAAAGGTCAGAAAGATCAGGCGGAACATGTAGAAGGCCGTGATCCCCGCCGCGGCCGTCCCGACGAGCCACAAGCCGACGTGGCCGTGCCCGGAAGAGAAGGACTTCCACAGGATCTCGTCCTTGGAGAAAAATCCCGACAGGCCGGGAATCCCCGAGATCGCCAGCGTGGCGATGAACATCGTGGTGAAGGTGACGGGGAGGCGTTTCTTGAGCGACCCCATCTTCTGCATGTCCTGCTCCCCGGAGAGGGCGTGGATCACCGAGCCGGACCCCAAAAACAGCAGGGCCTTGAAGAAGGAGTGGGTCATCAGGTGGAAGATCCCGGCGGTGAACGCCCCGACCCCGCAGGCGAGGAACATGTACCCCAGCTGGGAGACGGTGGAGTACGCCAGCACACGCTTGATGTCGTTCTGACAGATCCCGATGGTGGCGGAGAAGATGGCGGTCGCCGCGCCCACGACGGCCACCACCGCCATCGAGGCGGGGGCCAGCAGGAAGAGCGCGCTCGTGCGGGCGACCATGTACACCCCCGCCGTGACCATCGTGGCGGCGTGGATGAGGGCGGAGACGGGGGTGGGGCCCTCCATCGCGTCCGGCAGCCAGACGTAGAGGGGGATCTGCGCCGATTTCCCCGTGGCCCCCACGAAGAGGAGCAGGGTGATCGCCGTGGCGATCCCCGTCGTCAGGACGCCGCTTTCCGCAAGCCCCGGGATCCGGGCGAAGACCTCGGTATAGTCGACCGTCCCGAACGTCCAGAAGATGAGGAAGATGGCGACGAGGAAGCCGAAGTCGCCCACCCGGTTCACGATGAAGGCCTTCTTCCCGGCGTCGGCGGCGCTTTTCTTCTCGTACCAGTACCCGATCAGCAGGTAGGAGCAAAGCCCCACCCCTTCCCACCCCACGAACATGATCAGGAAGTTGTTGCCGAGCACGAGCAGCAGCATCGCGAAGGTGAAGAGGTTCAGGTAGACGAAGTACCGCGCGAAGGCCTTCTCGTGGGACATGTACCCCACGGAGTAGACGTGGATGAGGAAGCCGACGCCGGTGACCACCAGGATCATCACGGAGGAGAGCGGGTCGAGCTGGAAAGCTGCCGGTGCGGAGAAGCCCCCCGCCGTAACCCACGGGAAGAGGACCTGGACGAAGAGACGGTCGTGGGCCGGGCGCGCGGCCAGCGCGAGGACCGAAAGGAGCGACACGACGAAGGAGGCCCCCACCACCGCGGGTCCGAGGAACGCGACCAACTTCCGGTACGGGGGAGCCATGGGTTGGCCCGCCCCGTGGGACGAAGCCCCATGCCCGTGTTCTTCGCTCCCCGCCTCCGGAAGGAGGAGCGGGCGCTCGGCGAAGATTGCGATCGCGCTGTTCACGATTACCCCCAGGAGGGGGAGCGCGGGGACGAGCCAGAGGTAGTTGAGGATCCCGCCTACCATTTGAGCACGCTCAGTTCCGTGACATCGACCGTTTCCTTCAGGCGGAAAATTGCGATCAGGATCGCCAGCCCCACCGCGGCCTCGGCCGCCGCGACGGTCATGACCATGAAGGCGAACACCGACCCGGTGACGTCCCCCCGGTGGGAGCCGACCGCGATGAACGCCACGTTCACGGCGTTCAGCATGATCTCCACGCTCATGATAATGATCAGCACGTTCTTGCGCGCCACCACTCCCGCGACCCCGATCCCGAACAGGATCCCGGAGAGAAGCAGGTATGCCGACGGTTCCATCATTTACGAAGGTCTCCGCTTCGGGCGCGCCAACGCTTCGCGCACCGTCAGATCTTCCTCTTCGCCAGCGTGATCGCCCCGATCATCGCGGCCAGGAGCAGGACCGAGGTGATCTCGAAGGCGAGAAGGTAGTCGGTGAACAGCGCTCTCCCCACGGCCTGGACGGAGCCGGAGTCCACGGCGGGCGTCCCCGCCATCCCGGATCGGCGGGCCACCAGGGCGGACTCGAGAATGAGAAGCCCCGCGACCAGGACCCCCAGGAAACGGATCCCCGTCACCCGCTCCACCGGCAGCTTGTCCTCCGGGACGTTGATCAGCATGATCACGAAGATGAACAGGACGACCACCGCCCCCGCGTAGACGATGACCTGGATCGCCGCGAGGAAGTGCGCCTGGCGCAGGACGAACAGCGCCGCGACGGCGAAGAGCGTGAGGATGAGGTAGAGCGCGGAAGCCATCGGGTGCTTCCGCGTGACCACCATGATCGCGCCCCCCGTTGCGATGGCGCCGAAGATGACGAAAAGGACCGGTTCCATGTCCGCTCCTATTTTTCCAAAAGCATGTCGATCGTGTAGATGAGCTTCTCCCGGGTGTGCTCCGCAGGCGTGTACCACCCGGTGTCCATCCGGATCGCGTCGCACGGGCACGCCTCCACGCATTGCCCGCAGAAGATGCACCGGAGCATGTCGATGTCGAACCGCACGGGATACTTCTCGACCTTCGGGTCGGGGGACTCCCCCGCGACGATCGTGATGCACTTGGCGGGGCACGCCGTGCCGCAGCAGTAGCACGCCACGCACCGGGGCGTCCCGTCGGGGCGCTTCATCAGCCGGTGCAGCCCCCGGAACCGGGGGGGCATCACCCTCCGCACCTCCGGGTACTCGATCGTGGGGATGTTCTCCTGGCGCACGATGTTGCGCAGAAGGTGCCCCATCGTCACCCCGAGCCCCTTGACGATCTCGACCAGGTAGAGGGCCTCCGTGGAAGACATCTTCCGGGGCCGAGCGACCTTGATGATCCCGATGGCCATCCCTCCGTCACCCGCCTCCGCCGATCAGGAGCAACACCAGCCCCGTCACGAAGATATTCGCCAGGGACAACGGCAGCAGCACTTTCCACCCCAGGCGCATCACCTGGTCGTACCGGAACCGGGGGATCGTCCACCGGACCCAGATGAAAAGCCAGGCGAAGAAGAGCACCTTCCCCACGAACGCCCCGATCCGCAGGAGGAGCACCAGGGCGGCGGGGAGCCCGAAGGAGATCCCCAGGGGGAATTGGAATCCGGAATCCGCAAGGTAGGGAACCTGCCAGCCGCCGAAAAACAGCGTCGCGATCAGGGCCGAGCCGACCACCATGTGGATGTACTCGGCCATGAAGAAGATCGAGAACTTGAAGGAGGCGTACTCCGTGTGGAATCCGGCGACGATCTCCGACTCCCCCTCCGGGAGGTCGAAGGGAGTCCGGTTCGCCTCCGCGTAGACCGCCACGAGGAACAGGAGAAAGCCGAGCGGCTGCACGAACACACCCCATTTCGGCAGGACCCCCCACAGGAGCGTCCCCTGGGAGGCCACGATCTCCGAAAGCCGGACCGACCGGAAGACCATCACCAGTCCGATGATGGAGAGCCCGAGGGAGACCTCGTAGGAGACCATCTGCGCCGAGGAGCGAAGGCCTCCCAGGAGGGGGTACTTGCTGTTCGAGGCCCACCCCGCCAGGATCACGCCGTAGACCGCCATCCCCGAGATGGCGAAGATGTAGAGGATCCCCACGTTCAGGTCCGCCACCTGCAGGGCGACCTCGCGCCCCGCGATCACGACCGGCGGCCCGAAGGGGATGACCGCGAAGGTCATGAGCGCCGGGGCCAGGGCGAACATCGGGGCCATCTGGTAGAAGAGCCGGTGGGCGTGATCGGGGATGAAATCTTCCTTGAACAGGAGCTTGAGCGCGTCGGCGAGCGGGTGGAACAGCCCCCCCAGGGTCAGCCCCAGGATCTTCGCGCGGTTGGGCCCGCGGCGGTCCTGCATGTAGGCCGCCCCCTTGCGCTCCGCCCACACGAGGATCGGGACGAGGGAGAGGGTGAAGACGAGCATCACCGCCACACGCGCGACGGACACCACGAGATCGAACAGGTTGCTCATCCCTTCCCCCCGGCCACCTGGCCCCGCTCCCCGAGGGACTCGTAGCTCATTCCGGCAAAGGGGGCCTCGGTCTGCGCGATCGCCCGGAACACCGACGCCTCCCCGGCGTATTTCCACGCCGCTCCGAGACGGTTCGCAAGGCCCGAGATGATCTCGATGGCGCCGCGCGCCTTCCCCCGGGGAGGGAACCCCATCCGGAAACGCTGGACCCGCGCCGCATGGTTGGTGAACGTCCCCCCGCGCTCGACGAGCGACGCCGACGGCAGGACGGCGTGCGCCGCGCGGGAGACCGCGCCCTCGTTCGTGCCGATCTGGACGACGAAGGGGACGTCGGCCAGAAGCCGCCCCGTCTCCTCCTCGGAGAGGTCCGCGATCCCGTTCCCGAAGACGATCAGGGCACGGATCTTTCCCTCGGCGGCCGCCCGCACGATGCCGTCGAACTTCTCCTCGGAGATCCCCAAAAGCTGCGCCCCCCGGGTGTTGGGGTTCTTGTCCGCCTTGATGAGGAAGTCGTCCGCGAACCCGTCTTCCGGGGTTTTCGGGGAGAACCCGAGGTTCGGCGTGCGCAGGACCTCTTCCGCCAGCTTCCGCGCGAGGAAGAGCTCCTCGTTGGAAAACTGCGGGGAGGCGATGACGGCGACCGATCCGGGGCCGTGCCTTTCGACCGTCTCCCAGAGCCGGAAGGCGGAGGAGGAAAGGATCTCCTCCCACAACGCCGCCTTCGGCGTCCCGTTTTCCCGGGCCACGGGGGTAAGAAGCCTCGCCTCGTTCATCTTCCGGTACGCGAGCCTTCCGGGATCGCAC
The DNA here is from genome assembly GCA_035256765.1 of Candidatus Deferrimicrobiaceae bacterium. Taxonomy (NCBI): domain Bacteria; phylum Candidatus Deferrimicrobiota; class Candidatus Deferrimicrobia; order Candidatus Deferrimicrobiales; family Candidatus Deferrimicrobiaceae; species Candidatus Deferrimicrobiaceae bacterium. Next base: position 6,910 of record DATEXR010000300.1, read on the forward strand.
ATCCAGGTCCGGTTGACCTCGTCGTTTTGCCGGGGCTTGAGGCGGTAGACGATATCCTCCTTGAAGTGCGCCTCGACGTTGCAGCCGTTGGCGCACCCCGGGCAGATCGATTTGGCGCCCCGCAGGAACCATACGCGGCACTTGAACCGGAAATCCTTGCTGGTCAGCGCCCCCACGGGGCAGATGTCGGCCAGATTCCCCGTATAGAGGTTGTCGAGCGGCTTTCCCGGAAAGATCGAGATCTCCGAGTGGTCCCCCCGCTGGAAGAACTCGAGCTCGCAGGTGCCGGTGACCTCCTGCAGGAACCGGATGCAGCGGGAGCAGAGGATGCACCGCTCGGCGTCCAGGACGATCTGGCCGCCGATGTCCTGCACCTTCTTCTTGTGGACCTTGTCCGCGAGGGCGTGCCGGCTCTTGTGGAGACCGTACTTCATGTAGTAGATCTGCAGCCCGCACTCGCCGGCCTGGTCGCAGATCGGACAGTCGATCGGATGGTGGATGAGCAGGAACTCGAGGACGCCCGTGACCGCATTCTTCACCTTCTCGGTTTCGGTCCGGACCACCATCCCGTCGGTCACCATGGTGTTGCAGGAGATCTGCAGCTTCGGGAACTTCTCCACCTCCACCAGGCACATGCGGCAGTTCCCCGCGATCGAGAGCTTCGGGTGGTAGCAGTAGTGGGGGATCTCGATCCCCACCGTCTTGGCGGCCTCGAGGATCGTCGTCCCCGGGGGGACGTCCGCGGAGATTCCGTTGATCGTGAAGTTCGGCATGGCTCCCTAGAACCGGTTCCCGTACGGGCACTTCTTGTCCCGGATGTGCCGGTCGAACTCGTCGCGGAACTTCCAGATGAACGACTGGGCGGGCATCACCGCGGCGTCGGCCAGCGGGCAGATCGTCCGGCCCATCATGTTGTCGCACAGGTCCAGGATGAGCTCGACGTCCCCCTCGCTCCCCTCGCCGTTCTCGATCCGGCGCATGATCTTCGCCAGCCAGCCGCACCCCTCCCGGCACGGAGTGCACTGCCCGCACGACTCGTGGGCATAGAAGTTCATGAGCACGGAGAGGGCGCGCACCATGCACGTCCCCTCGGGGATGACGATGACGCCGCCCGAACCCGCCATCGTCCCGATCTTCTGCATCGACTCGATGTCGTAGCCCACGTCGATCTGGTCGGCCCGCAGCACCGGCGTGGAGGACCCTCCCGGGATCACCGCCTTGAGCGTCTTGCCGTCCTGCATCCCCCCGGCGTGTTCGAAGATGATCGACCGGAGCGAAATCCCCACCGGCAATTCGTAGACGCCCGGTTTTTTCACCGGGCCGCTGACGCAGACCAGGCGGGTCCCGCCGTCCTTTTCCACCCCCAGGGAGGCGAACTTCTCCCCGCCGTGGGTGATGATCCAGGGGACGTCGGCGATCGTCTCCACGTTGTTCACGATCGTGGGGAGCCCGAACGCCCCCACCGAGGCGGGGAAGGGGGGCTTGACCCGGGGCCACCCGCGCTTCCCTTCGAGGGAGTTGATCAGGGAGGTCTCCTCGCCGCAGATGTAGGCGCCGGCGCCGCGGTGGACGGTCGCCTCCAGATCGAACCCGGAGCCCAAAATGTTCTTCCCGAGGTATCCCTTCGCGTACGCCTCGTCGATCGCCTCCTGGACGATGTCCGTCTCCCGGACGAACTCCCCGCGGATGTAGACGTAGGCGTTGTGGATCGACAGCGCGTAGCCGGTGATGACGATTCCTTCGATGAGGAGATGCGGCCCCTTCGTCATGATGAGCCGGTCCTTGAAGGTCCCCGGCTCCCCCTCGTCGGCGTTGATCACGAGGATCCGCGGCCGGGAGAGGTCCTTCGGGAGGAACCCCCACTTGACGCCGGCCGGGAACCCCGCTCCCCCGCGCCCGCGAAGGTTCGCCTTCCGGACCTCCGCCACGATCTCCTCCTTCGGCATCGAGAGCGCCTTGCGCATCGCGGCGTATCCGCCGAGCCGCTCGTACGTCTCCGCGTGGCGGTACCGGTCGTTGCCGAAGTGGGTGGTCAGGACGAGGTCCATCGTCATCCGCCGGTTTCCCTACCGGAGCCCGTCGAGGATCGCATCGACCGATTCCTCGGTGAGGTTCTCGTAATAGTCGTCGTTGATCTGCATCACCGGCGCGGTGCCGCAGCTTCCCAGGCACTCGACCGTGGTCAGGGTGAATCTTCCGTCGGCGGTCGTCTCGCCGGGCGCCACGCCGAGCTTCCTCGACACGTGCTCGATCAGCGCTTCCGCCCCCATGAGCGAGCAGGAGAGGTTCCGGCACACCTGCAGATGATATTTGCCCACCGGCTTCCGGTTGTACATCGTGTAGAAGGTCGCCACTCCCTCGATCTGCGCCGGCGTGAACCCGAGCAGCGCGGCGACGGTGGAGATCGTTTCGGGGGAGAGGAATCCGAACTCGCGCTGGGCGAGATGGAGGGTGGGCAGGATGGCCGCCTGCCGGTCGGGGTATCGGGCGAGCATCCTCTCGAACCTCGCCCGGGTCTCCTCGGAAAAGGACGGGTTCACCGGTCCAGCTCCCCCGCGATGATGTTGACGCTGCCCAAAACCGCGATGAGGTCCGCGAGCATTCCCCCTTCGCACAGGTGCGGCATCCCCTGGAAGAGGGGGAAGCACGGCGGCCGGACCTTGATCTTGTACGGCCCCCCGCCCCCCTTGCTGACGATGTAGTAGCCGAGCTCCCCGTTGGCCGCCTCGGTGGCCGAGTAGACCTCGCCGGCGGGGACCCGGATTCCGTCCATGATGTGCTTGAAGTGGTTCATCAGGGCCTCGATGTTCCCGTACACCTCCTGCTTCGGCGGCAGGAGGAACCGAGGGTCGTCCACGTTGACGGGCCCTCCCGGGAGCTGGTCGAGGGCCTGCTCGATGATGCGGAGGGACTGGCGCATCTCCTCCATCCGGACCATGTACCGGTCGCAGGTGTCCCCTTGCTCCCCGATGGGCACGTCGAAATCGAACCGGTCGTACACGAGGTACGTCTCGTCCTTGCGCAGGTCGAGGGGGACGCCGGCGGCCCGCAGGCACGGGCCGGTGAACCCTCGGGCGATCGCCTCCTTCGGGGTGATGGAACCGACCCCCATCGTCCGCTCGATGAAGATCCGGTTCTTCGTGAGGAGGGCGTTCACGTCCGCGATCGCGGGGACGATCACGTCCCGGCAGATGTCGCGGCACTTTTCGACCCATCCGTCAGGGAGATCCCACTGCAGCCCGCCGATCCGGGTGTACTGCGTCGTCAGCCGGATCCCCGTCAGCGGCTCGATGAGGTGCATGTACACCTCCTCGCGCGGCTTCCAGAAGTACCAGAAGTTGGTGAGCGCCCCGATGTCGACCATGTTCGCCCCGATGCAGACCATGTGGTCGATGATCCGGGAGAGCTCGCAGATGAGGACCCGGATGTACTTGCACCGCTCGGTGACCTCGATCCCGAACAGCTTCTCGACGGCCATCACGTACCCGACGTTGTTCATCAGGGAGGAGACGTAGTTCAGCCGGTCCGTGTAGGGGATCACCTGCGTCCAGGTGGCGTTCTCGGACTCCTTCTCGAAGCAGCGGTGGAGGTACCCGAACTCGGGGGTGAGTTTCAGGATCGTCTCCCCGTCCAGCTCCGCGATGAGCCGAAGCGTCGCGTGCGTGGCGGGGTGGGACGGGCCGATGTTCAGGATCATCGGCTCGGCCTGCATGTCGAGCTTTCCCGCTTCCCTCCGGTAGGTCTCGATCTCGGTCACGTTTTCCCTACTCCTTCGGTCCCACGGTGGGCTGCCGCCTGGCCTTCGGGTAGTCCTTGCGAAGCGGGTGCCCCTCGAACTCCTCGTACATGAGGATCCTCTTGAGGTTCGGGTGATTGCGGAAGACGATGCCGTACATGTCGTACGCCTCCCGCTCGAACCAGTCCATCCCGGCCCAGACGGGGATGACCGAGTCGATCACCGGATCTTCCTCCGGGACCCGGGCCTTGATCCGCACGCGGTGCTTCTTCGCGATCGAATAGAGGTGGTAGACCACCTCGAACCGGGGCTCCTCTCCCAGGTAATCCACCCCGGTGCAGTCCATCGCCAGGTCGAACCGGAGGTCCGGGTCGTCCCGCAGGAAGGTGCAGATCTCGACGATCCTCTCCCGACGGACCTGCGCCGTGTCGTCCCCGAAGTCGGAGTGGGTCGCCACGATGTCGTCCCCGAACTTCCCGGCCAGCTTCGTAAGCACCGCGCTCTTTCTCTCTTCCGCCATTTCCCTTCCGCTTCAGATCTTGATCGGCCAGCGTTCCCGGGCCCGCGGGGCCCCCGTGTCGATCATCTTCTGGATCAGCACGATGGAGTCGATGATCTGCTCCGGGATCGGGGGGCATCCCGGAATGTAGATGTCGACCGGCATGAACTTGTCGATCCCCTGAACGACGCTGTAGTTGTTGTAGAAGCCGCCCGACGAGGCGCACGCCCCCATCGCCACCACCCACTTCGGCTCGAGCATCTGGTCGTAGATGCGCTGCAGGATCGGGGCCATCTTGTAGTTGACGGTCCCGGCCACGAGCAGCATGTCCGCCTGCCGCGGGGAGAACCGGATCACCTCGGCCCCGAAGCGGGAGACGTCGTAATGGGTACCGAACGCCCCCATCACCTCGATCCCGCAGCACGCGGTGGCGAAGGTGAACGGCCAGATCGAGAATCTCCGCCCCCAGGCGAGGATCGCCTCGAACCGGGTGGTCAGAAAACCAGGGGCGCTGTCCTTCGCGTGGTTCACTGCCATTCCAGCGCTCCCTTTTTCCAGGCGTAGAGCAGTCCCGCGAGGAGGATCCCCACGAAGACAGCCATTTCGATAAAACCGAACAGGCCGAGATCCCGGAAGAGGACCGCCCACGGGTAGAGGAACGCCGTCTCCAGGTCGAACAACATGAAGAGCAGGGCGACCAGGTAGAACTTCACCGACACCCGGACCGAGGCGGACGTGATGGGGTCGACGCCGCACTCGTAGACGCTGTACTTGATCGGCTCGTACTTTTTGGGCCCGAGGGCCTGGGAGAGAAAGACGAACCCCACCGACATCCCGACCGCGATGACCAGGACCAGAAGAATGGAGAAATACGGGTCGGAAAACTGGATGGAGGAAACGAGGTTCGCCACCGGCCCCTTCCTTGTCAGTTTGTCAGGATTCTCACAGACGCCTCGGCGACGCGAATAACCGGCTCCCAGTATATCCCCAGCAGAAGCGTGGGAACAACCAGAATGCCCAGCATGACCCGGGGCACGAAGGCGACCGGAAGCTCACCCGACTGCGTGGGGTCCTCCAGAAACATCACCTTCACGATCCGCGCGTAGTAATAGAGGGACACCACGCTGTTGAGCGCCGCCACAAGGGCGAGCCAGTAGACCCCCCGGTGGATCACCTCGGCGAACAGGTAGACCTTGCCGATGAACCCCGAAAACGGCGGAATCCCCGTGAGGGCGAAGAGAAAGATGGCCAGGGAGACCGCGGCGACGGGCGCCCTGCTCCCCAGGCCGGAGAAATCGGAGATGTCCTCGCTCCGGCAGCCGTTCGCGACCAGGACGACCACGTAGAAGGCGCCCAGATTCATGAAGAGGTACACGACGAGGTAGAAGAGGATCGCCTGGAGCCCCACCGCGGTGAGCAGGACGAACCCCATCAGCATGTACCCGGCGTGCGCGATCGAGGAATAGGCGAGCAGCCGCTTCACGTTCTTCTGGTTGACGGCGAGGAGGTTTCCCACCGTCATCGTCATCGCGGAGAGGACCGCGAACAGGAAGGTCCAGTCGACGGAGGAGGAGAGCTTCCATATCCCGCCGGCATCCTCGGGGGAGGCGAAGACGGTGTAGAAGAACCGGACCAGGACCGCGAACCCCGCCGCCTTGGGCCCGACGGACAGGAAGGCCGTCACGGGGGTGGGCGCCCCCTCGTACACGTCGGGGCTCCACATGTGGAAGGGAACGGCGGCGATCTTGTATCCGAACCCCACGGTCACCATCCCCGCCGCCAGGGACGCCGGAAGGGGCGCCGCTCCCATCGCCAGGACGCGCCCGATCTCGGAAATCTGGGTCGACCCCGTCATGCCGTAGAGGAGCGAGAAGCCGTAGATCATCACCCCCGAGGCGGTCGCCCCGTAGACGACGTATTTCATCGACGCCTCGGTGGAGGACCCCTTCCCCTTGAAATAGCCCGCGAGGAGATAGGAGGGGATCGAGACCAGCTCGAGCGCGAGGTAGACCATCACGATGTCGCTGGCCGAGGAAAGGAGGAACATCCCGAGGAGCACCGAGAGGAGGAAGATGTAGTACTCGGCCTGCGTCCTCTCCGCAAGCTCCGCGCAGTCGATCGACATGAAGATGACGATGGCGGTCGCCAGGGCGGTCAGCACCTTGAAGAAGACCGCGAAGCCGTCCAGGAGGACCATCCCCTCGAAGAGCCCCATCCCCGCTCCCGAGGGGGTCATCCAGGCGAACAGCAGCGCCGTCCCCGTTCCGAGCAGGGCGAGAAGGGCCGCCGCGGGGGAGCGGCGGTTCTTCAGGACGACGTGGAGTACGACCAGCAGGAGGATCGTCGCGGTGACCGCGAGCTCCGGCAGGAAGTAGACCAGGCTGGCCAGGTTTCCGAGGACCACCTCAGATCACCATCTTCACGACGTCGACGAGATGGTTCAGGGACGCGCTCATCAGGTTGAGCACCGGCATCGGGTAGACCCCGAGGAACAGCGTCATCAGCGCCAGCGGGGCCAGGCAGAAGATCTCCCGGGCGTTGATCTCCTCGAGCTGGGCGTACTTGGGGTTGAGCGGCCCGAGGAAAATGCGCTGGAGCGCCCAGAGATGGAACGCGGCCACGATGATGATCCCCGAGGCGGAGATCATCACGATCGTCCGGAAGACGCCGAACGACCCGAGGAAGACCATCGCCTCGGCGATGAACCCGGAAAAGCCCGGCAGGCCCAGCGAGGCGAAGAACGCCACGGTGATGAAGAAGGTATAGACCGGAACGACGGCTCCCAGCCCCCCGAACCCGTCGATGTCGCGGTGGTGCGCCCGGTCGTAGATGACCCCGACCAGGAAGAACAGCATGGAGGTGATCATGCCGTGGGAGAACATCTGGAACGCCGCTCCGATCATCCCGGCCGGGGTGAGCGCCGCCATCCCGAGGAGGCAGAACCCCATGTGGCTGATCGAGGAGTAGGCGACCAGTTTCTTCAGATCGGACTGCGCCATCGCGCACAGGGCTCCGTAGACGATGTTGATCGCTCCCAGGACGGCCATGGGAATGACGAACCACTTCGTCACGTCGGGGAAGATCGGGAAGGAGATCCGCATGAGCCCGTACGTCCCCATCTTCAGGAGGATTCCCGCCAGGATGACGGAGATGGCGGTCGGCGCCTCGACGTGGGCGTCGGGGAGCCACGTGTGGAACGGGAAGAGGGGGACCTTGATCGCGAACCCGATGAAGAGCCCGAGGAACATCAGGATCCGGATGTCGAACCCCTTGAGCCACGCGTTGTGGGTCGCCTGCTGCATGTAGTGGAGCATGTTGAACGTGTGCCCGCCCGTCTCGGGATTCGTCGTGTTGAAATAGAGGGCCAGCATGACGAGGAGCATCAGGACGGAGCCCAGAAGCGTGTAGAGGAAGAACTTGATCGCCGCGTACTCCCGGCGCGGACCGCCCCAGATCCCGATGAGGAAGTACATCGGCAGAAGCATCACTTCCCAGAAGACGTAGAAGAGGAAGAAGTCCAGCGAGGCGAAGACGCCCATCATGCCGGTCTCGAGAAGGAGGATCAGGGTCATATATCCCTTGATCTGCTTCTCGATCCCCCAGGAGCCGACCACCGCCAGGAAGGAGACGATCGTCGTGAGCATGATCATCGGCATCGAGATCCCGTCGGCCCCCATGAAGTACTCGACGTTGATCGACGGGATCCACGTGTAGTGCTCGACGAACTGGAACTGGCTCGCCACGTTCACGCCGGCCACCGTGCGGTCGTAGAGGAACCAGAGCTGGACCGCGAGCAGGACCGGCAGGAACGACGCCACCGCGGCGATCGTCTTGATGGGATTGTCCCTGCCCGAAGGCATCATGAGGATGATCGCCCCCCCGGCCACGGGGAGGAACGTCATCAGGGTCAGGATATGGCTGTTGATAAAGTCCAAGGAAGACCTCCTCCGGTCAGAAAGCTTTTACCAGGTAAATGATCAGCACGCCGCCCGCCAGGATGAAGACATAGTGGTAGAGCTTGCCGGTCTGGAACCGGCGGAAGAAGGAGCCGCTGCCGATCGTGACGTCCGCGACGCCGTTCACCGCGCCGTCGACCACGGTATTGTCGAACTTTCCCGTGAGGTAGGAAAACCAGACTCCCAGTTGGGCGCAGAGGTTGACGAGCCCGTCGACGACGTGCAGGTCGAACCACCCCAGCGCGCGGGAGAGGGCCTTCGTCCCGTTGACGGCCGTCGCCTCGTACAGCTCGTCGAAGTACCACTTGTTCACCAGGAACGTGTGTACGGGCTTGAGCGTTGACGCCACCTTCGCCGGGTTGATCCACCCGAACCCGTAGACGACGAAGGCCAGGCCGATCCCCAACCCCGCGAACAGGATCGACAGGCGCATCGCCCAGGTGTGGGCCGTGTGCGCCAGGTGCTCGTCGTGGGCGGCATCGTGGGACGCGGCCTCG
>DATEXR010000301.1 GCA_035256765.1 Candidatus Deferrimicrobiaceae bacterium
AAACTGCGCCAGCCCGCGAGTCGCCAGCACCTTCGTGATCCCCGCGGTCAACGTCGTCTTGCCGTGATCCACGTGACCAATCGTACCGACGTTTACGTGAGGCTTCTTGCGCTCGAATTTCTGCTTGGCCATGTGCGTTCCTCCCTTTCGCGGGTTTTCGTCAGGCGCCCTTCACCTTCGCGACGACTTCCTCGCTTACGGAGATCGGGGCTGGCTCGTAATGGTCAAACTGCATGGTGTAGGTCGCTCTCCCCTGTGTCTTCGACCGCATATCGGTGGCGTACCCGAACATCTCGGAGAGGGGCACATGGGAGTCGATCACCTGGGTGTTTCCGCGCACATCGATCTTCTGGATCCGCCCGCGGCGGGCGCTCAGGTCCCCGATGACATCCCCCATGAACTCCTCCGGGGTCACCACCTCAACCGCCATCACCGGTTCCAGAAGGACGGGGTGCGCGATCTGGCACGCCGCCTTGAACGCCATGGAACCCGCGATCTTGAACGCCATCTCGGAAGAGTCCACATCGTGATAGGACCCGTCGAGGAGCGTGACGACCGTGTCGACCACGGGATACCCCGCCACGACACCCGTCTCCGCCGCTTCCCGCACGCCTTTTCCCACGGCGGGGATGTATTCCTTCGGGACGACTCCCCCCACGATCTTGTTGACGAATTCGAATCCCTTGCCCGCCTGGTTCGGCTCCACGGAGATCCAGACGTGACCGTACTGTCCCCTGCCCCCCGTCTGGCGGACATACCGCCCTTCGTGCTTCGCCGCTCGCGTGACCGTCTCCCGGTAAGCGACCTGGGGACGTCCCACGCTGGCCGCCACCTTGAACTCCCGCAACAGCCGGTCCACGATGATTTCCAGGTGCAGCTCCCCCATGCCGGAGATCAGCGTCTGTCCCGTCTCCTCGTCCACCTTGACCCGGAAGGAGGGGTCCTCGAGGGCAAGCTTCTGGAGGGACAGTCCCAGCTTCTCCTGGTCGGCTTTCGTCTTCGGCTCGATCGCGATGGAGATCACGGGGTCGGGGGCGGAGATGGACTCGAGGACGATTTCCTGGTCCGGGGCGCACAGGGTGTCTCCGGTAAACGCGTTTTTCAGGCCGACGCATGCCGCGATGTCCCCCGCGTAGACCGCCTTGATCTCCTCCCTCTTGTTCGCGTGCATCTTGAGGATGCGGCCGATCCGCTCCTTTCTCTGTCTCGTCGAGTTGTACACCTGATCGCCCGAGGAAAGGGTCCCGGAATAGACACGGAGGAAGGTGAGCTGCCCGACGAACGGATCCGTCATGATCTTGAAAGCGAGGGCGGAGAACGGCTCGTCGTCTCCGACCTTACGGACGGCGACCGACCCGTCCCGCGGGTCGATGCCTTCCATGGGAGGCACGTCGAGGGGGGAAGGAAGGTAATCCAGGATGGCGTCGAGAAAAGGCTGGATCCCCTTGTTCCGGAAAGCGGTTCCGCACAGCACGGGAACCATCCTCAGGCCGATGGTGGCCTCGCGGATCGCGGATTGCAGTTCGGCCACCTCGATCTCCTTGCCGGCCAGGTACTTCTCGAGCAGCGAGTCGTTGACGTCCGCCAGGGATTCCCGAAGCCGTTCCCTCGCGGAAGCGACGGCTTCCTCCATGTCGCCGGGAATGGGCTCGTGCCGGTATCTGGCCCCGAGAATGTCTTCATCCCATACGACGGCTTTCATCCGCACCAGGTCGATGATCCCCCGGAACCCCTCCTCCTTCCCGAACGGAAGCTGGATCGGGACGGGGTTCGACCCGAGACGTTCCCTCAACATGCGGATGACGCGATCGAAATCCGCCCCCGTGCGGTCCATCTTGTTGATCATGGCGAGGCGCGGAACGCGGTACTTGTCCGCCTGCCGCCAAACCGTTTCCGACTGGGGCTCCACCCCGCCCACGGCGCAGAACACCGCGACGCAGCCGTCGAGAACGCGGAGGGAACGCTCCACCTCGATGGTGAAGTCCACGTGCCCCGGCGTGTCGATGATGTTGATCCGGTGTTCCCTCCAGAAGCAGGTGGTGGCCGCGGAAGTGATCGTGATCCCCCGTTCCTGCTCCTGCTCCATCCAGTCCATGGTCGCGGTCCCCTCGTGCACCTCCCCCATCTTGTGGGAGACGCCCGTGTAGTACAGGACCCGCTCCGTGGTGGTGGTCTTCCCCGCGTCTATGTGGGCCATGATCCCGATGTTCCGGGTTTTTTCCAGTGGGGTGGTTCTTGCCACTTCTTCGTCTTCCTTTCCTGCATCCCCGCGGCTTACCAGCGGTAATGGGCGAAGGCCTTATTGGCCTCGGCCATCTTGTGGGTGTCTTCCTTCTTCTTGACGGTCAGACCGCGGTTGTTGAAGGCGTCCAGGATTTCCCCCGACAGGCGTTCGACCATCGTTTTCTCGGAACGCTCCTTCGCGAAGTTGATCATCCAACGGAGCGAGAGCGCGAGACGCCTCTCGGTGCGGATCTCCACCGGAACCTGGTAGGTCGCCCCGCCCACGCGGCGGGACTTGACCTCGAGGACGGGCTTGGTGTTTTCCACCGCCTTCTTGATCACGTTGACCGGATCTTCCTTCGTCTTCTCCTTGATGATCTCCATCGATCCGTAGACGATATTTTCCGCGACGGTTTTCTTTCCCTTCCGCATGACCCCGGTGATCATCCTCGCGACAAGAGCATCGCCATAGACCGGGTCCATCCCTACCACCCGCCTGGACACAAATCCTCGCCTGGGCATCAGGAACGCCTCCTCACCGTAAATGCCTCCTCGTTGAACAAACCGATAGCCCCCACCCACGGGAGCGCTTCCCGCGGAGCATGGCGGCTACCATTCCGTTTACCCCGTTCCGGCGGACCTGCCGGGAAAGGCCGGTACTGCCTCGTTCCGGTTAGGGAAAGCTATTTGGGTCGCTTTGCTCCGTACTTCGACCGCGACTTCCGTCTGTCCTGGACACCAACGGAATCCAGCTTTCCACGTATGATGTGATACCGCACTCCGGGGAGGTCCTTGACCCTGCCCCCCCGGATCAACACGACGGAGTGCTCCTGGAGGTTGTGCCCCTCGCCCGGGATATAGACAGTGACCTCGATCCCGTTCGTGAGCCGAACCCGGGCCACTTTTCGCAGCGCCGAATTGGGCTTCTTCGGGGTCGTGGTGTACACCCGGAGGCATACCCCCCGCTTCTGGGGACACCGTTCCAGCGCGGGCGAGTCGCTTCGGTCCACGACCGCCCTGCGCCCTTTCCGGACCAACTGGTTGATCGTGGGCATCTCCCCCCGCCTTCCTGCTCGTTCCGTCTATCCTGCTCGAAACAGAAGCAATTCTTATATCATTTCGCGGTTGTTGTGTCAACCGGTTTCTTCCTCTTCCTCCATCACCTCCTCCGGGGTCTCCTCCTTGATCTCGGAGGGAAGCGACGGATCCGCCTCCATGTCCAACATGCGGTAGAGCAGCCCCCCCGTACCGGCCGGGATAAGCCGCCCCATGATGACGTTTTCCTTCAATCCCGACAGGGAGTCGACCCGGCCGTGAACGGCCGCGTCCGTGAGAATCTTCGTGGTCTCCTGGAAGGAGGCCGCGGAGATCCAGGACTCCGTGGAGAGGGAAGCCTTGGTGATCCCCAGGAGCTGGGGATCAGCCTTGGCCGGAGTCCCCCCTTTCCCCTTATTCCGCTCGTTCTCCTCCTTGAACACCCACTTCTCCACGCTCTGCCCCACGAGGAAGTTCGTGTCCCCCGGATCGGAGATCTTCACCCTGCGAAGCATCTGCCGGACGATGACCTCGATGTGCTTGTCGTTGATCCGGACGCCCTGGAGCCGGTAGACTTCCTGGATCTCGTCCACGAGAAAGCGGGCGAGCTCCTTGTCTCCCTGTACCCGCAGGATGTCGTGCGGATTGGGAGACCCGTCCATGAGGGACTCCCCGGCCCGGATCCTCTCTCCGTCGTGCACGGTGATGTGCTTCCCGCGGGGGATGGTGTATTCCCGGGCCTCCCCGATGTCCGGCACGACCTGGATCTTCCGCTTCCCCTTGAAGTCCTTGCCGAGCCGCACCACCCCGTCGATTTCGGAGATGACGGCGAACTCCTTGGGCTTCCTCGCCTCGAAGAGCTCCGCCACGCGGGGCAGACCGCCGGTGATGTCTTTCGTTTTCGTGGTCTCCCGCGGGATCTTCGCGATGATGTCGCCGGCCACCAGATTCTGCCCTTCCTCGACGAAAATGTTCGACCCGATGGGCAGGAGGTACCGGGCATCGCTCGAGGAGCCGGGAAGCTTGAGCGTACGGTTCTTTTCGTCCTTGATCGAAATCCGCGGACGGGCGTCCGGGTCCCTCGACTCGATGATCACCCGCGTGGACCGTCCGGTGACCTCGTCGAGCTGCTCGCGCATCGTGATCCCCTCGATGATGTCCCCGAACTTGATGATTCCCGTAACTTCCGTGAGAATCGGGATGTTGTAGGGATCCCACTCGGCGAGCCGCTGCCCCTCCTTCACCTTCTCCCCGCTCTTCACCAGCAGGGAAGCCCCGTAGGTGATGGGATACTTCTCCCGCTCCCGGTTGTTCTCGTCCAGAACGATCAGGAAGCCGTTCCGGTTCATGGCGACGTTCTTCCCATCCCGGTTTTTCATCACGGTCAGGCCCTGGAACTTGATCTTTCCCGGGTTTTTCGCCTGGGTGTAGCTCTGTTCGACGAACCGGGAGGCCGTGCCGCCGATGTGGAACGTCCGCATCGTGAGCTGGGTCCCGGGCTCCCCGATCGATTGCGCCGCGATGATGCCGATCGCCTCCCCGATGGTCACCATCTTCCCGCGTGCCAGGTCCCGTCCGTAACAGAGCGCGCATACTCCCCGCTTGCTCTCGCAGGTCAGGGCGGAGCGGATCTTGACTTCGTCCATCCCCGACATCTCGATCTGTCGGGCCACATCCTCCGTTACCTCCTCGTTGGCGGAGACGAGGAGGTTCTCGTCCCCGTCGTACAGGTCCTCGAGCGCCACCCTTCCGAGGATGCGGTCGGACAACCGGTCGATGATTTCCCCGCCTTCCACGAGGGCGCGGACGGGGATCCCGTCGAGCGTCTGACAGTCGTCCTCGATGATGATGCAGTCCTGGGCCACGTCCACCAGCCTCCGGGTGAGATACCCGGAGTTCGCCGTCTTGAGGGCGGTGTCGGCGAGACCTTTCCTGGCTCCGTGGGTGGAGATGAAGTACTGCCCGACCGACAGCCCCTCACGGAAGTTCGAGGTGATCGGCGTCTCGATGATCTCCCCCGAAGGCTTGGCCATCAGTCCCCGCATCCCGGCGAGCTGGCGCATCTGCTTGTCGGATCCCCGAGCTCCCGAGTCCGCCATCATATAGATGGGGTTGAAGCTCGGGACTTTCCGTTCCTTTCCGTCGCGCGTCTTGATCGTCTCCGTTCCCATCTCGCGAAGCATTTCCGACGCGATCTGCTCGGTGGCCGCGGACCAGATGTCGACCACCTTGTTGTACCGCTCGCCGTTGGTGATGAGTCCTCCCTGGTGCTCCTCCACCACGGCCTCCACCTCGGAGGTCGCTTTTTCCAGAAGCGCTTTCTTGTTGCTCGGGATCTTCATGTCGTTCATGCAGATCGAGATTCCCGACAGGGTGGCGTAGGAGTAGCCGAGCGTCTTGAGTTGGTCGGACAGGATGACGGTCGCCTTCTGCCCGCACACGCGGTACGTAACATCGATGAGCTCGGCGAGGTCCTTCTTTTTCATCACCCGGTTGACCTGGTCGAAGGGCACCTCGGGGGGCACCACTTCGTAGAGGAGGACCCGGCCCGTCGTGGATTCCAGGATTTTTCCGTTTACGCGGACCTGGATCTTGGTCTGCACCTTGATCTCTCCCGCGTCGAAGGCGATGCGCACCTCGTCCAGGCTGGAGAACCGCCTCCCCTCCCCCTTGAGCCCCTCGCGCGGGCGCGTGAGGTAGTAGATCCCGAGGACGATGTCCTGCGTGGGGCTGATCACGGGCTTGCCGTGCGCGGGCGAGAGGATGTTGTTCGTGGACATCATGAGCACTCTCGCCTCCATCTGGGCTTCGATGGAGAGAGGGACGTGGACCGCCATCTGGTCGCCGTCGAAGTCCGCGTTGAAGGCGGTGCACACGAGGGGATGCAGCTGGATCGCCTTTCCCTCGATCAATACCGGTTCGAACGCCTGGATCCCCAGCCGGTGAAGCGTCGGAGCGCGGTTGAGCATCACCGGGAGCTGCCGAATGACCTCGTCCAGCGCGTCCCAGACCTCGCGCTTCTCCTTCTCTACCATCTTCTTGGCCGCCTTGATGGTGGTCGCGTAGCCGCCTTCCTCGAGCTTGTTGAAGATGAACGGCTTGAACAGCTCGAGGGCCATCTTCTTGGGCAGGCCGCACTGGTGCAATTTGAGCTCCGGCCCGACGACGATCACCGAGCGGCCGGAGTAATCGACCCGTTTTCCGAGCAGGTTCTGGCGGAAACGTCCTCCCTTCCCCTTCAGCATGTCGGAGAGGGATTTGAGAGGCCGCTTGTTGGACCCGGTGATGAGCTTCCCTCGCCGTCCGTTGTCGAACAGGGCATCCACGGATTCCTGCAGCATCCGCTTCTCGTTCCGGATGATGATCTCCGGCGCGGAAAGATCGAGCAGCCGTTTCAGACGGTTGTTCCGGTTGATCACACGACGGTACAGGTCGTTCAGGTCCGATGTGGCGAACCGTCCGCCGTCCAGGGGGACCAGGGGACGAAGGTCCGGCGGAAGCACGGGAATGACGCCCATGACCATCCATTCCGGACGCTGTCCGCTGTCCCGGAACGCCTCCACGATGCGCAGGCGCTTCGAGATCTTCTTCTTCTTGGCCTCCGAGGCGGTCTCCCCCATATCCCGGCGGAGCTCCTCGGAGAGCTTGTCCAGGTTCAACTCCGCCAGCAGGGTCAGGATCGCCTCCGCGCCCAGTCCCGCATTGAAGGCGTCACCGAACTCCTCCCTCTTCTCCCGGTATTTCGCCTCCGAGAGCACCTCGAGCTTCTCCAGATCCGTCTTTCCGGGGTCGATGACGATGAACTTCTCGAAGTAGATGACCGCCTCGATCTCCTTCATCGGCATGTCGAGGATGGTGGCGATGCGGCTGGGCAGGCTCTTCAGGAACCAGATGTGGGCGACGGGGGAGGCAAGCTCGATATGCCCCATCCTCTCCCTTCGCACCTTGGACTGGATCACCTCGACCCCGCATTTCTCGCAGACGATCCCCCGGTGTTTCATCCGCTTGTACTTGCCGCAGTTGCACTCGTAGTCCTTGATCGGACCGAAGATCTTCGCGCAGAACAGACCGTCCCGTTCCGGTTTGAACGTCCGGTAGTTGAGAGTTTCCGGTTTCTTCACTTCGCCGTGGGACCACTTGCGGATCTGGTCCGGCGCGGCGATGGAAATGCGGATCCCCGAGAAGAACAACGGGTCCTTCGGCTTCTCGAATCTTGTGAAAAGGTCTTCCAATGGGTGCCTCCCCGATCGTTCCCGGACTGCGTTCGCTACTTGGCTTCCTCGCTGATCAGCTCGACATCGAGGCCGAGCGCCTGCAATTCCTTGATGAGGACGTTGAACGACTCCGGCAGCCCGGGCTCGAGGGAGAAGTTGCCCTTCACGATCGCCTCGTACATCCGGGCCCTTCCGGGGACGTCGTCCGACTTCACCGTCAGAAATTCCTGGAGCGTATACGCGGCTCCGTACGCCTCCAGCGCCCATACCTCCATCTCCCCGAGCCGTTGCCCTCCGAACTGCGCTTTTCCTCCGAGGGGCTGCTGGGTCACCAGCGAATACGGCCCTGTGGACCGGGCGTGGATCTTGTCGTCCACGAGGTGGTGCAGCTTCATCATGTACATCGAGCCGACGGTCACCTGCTGGTGGAACAGTTCCCCGGTCATGCCGTCGTAGAGAGAAGTCTGTCCGGTCTCCGGCAGGCCCGCCATGCCCAGATACCGCCGGATCTCTTCCTCGTTCGCGCCGCTGAAGACCGGGGACGCCATGAACACTCCTCCGGACAAGAGTGCGGCGACCTTCCGGACCTCCTCGTCGTCGAGGCTTTCGAGGTGTTCCTCGAACCGTTTCGAATCGTAGATCTTCCGGAGCCAATCCTTCACGGCCCGGGGACTGAACTCGTTCTCGACCAGCTGCCGGACCTTCTCCCCCAGCTCCCGCGAGGCCCACCCGAGGTGGGTCTCCATGATCTGCCCGACGTTCATCCGGGACGGAACACCGAGAGGGTTGAGGACGATGTCGACGGGCGTCCCGTCGGAAAGATACGGCATGTCCTCTTCCGGGACGATCCGGGAGATCACCCCCTTGTTCCCGTGCCGGCCCGCCATCTTGTCGCCCACCGACAGCTTGCGCTTCATGGCGATGTAGACTTTCACCATCTTGAGGACGCCCGGGGGCAACTCGTCCCCCTTCCGCATCCGCCCGATCTTCTCCTCGAAGACCGCCTTGACCAGGCTCACCTGGTCCTGGGCGACCTGGGAGATGTCCGTCAGGCGCTCCTGGGAGGTCGGATCCTCCTCGAACGCGATCTGCGCCCACAGGTCTTTCGGAATCTCATCGAGAACGTCCTCGGTGAGCTTTTTCTTCCTGTTCAGGATCACCTCGGACCGGTCCCCGCCGGTCAGGCGGACGGCAGAGGTCTTGTTGAGAAGGAGGTTTCGCATCTTCCCGTAGGCGGTCTCCATGATGATCCGGATTTCGTCGTCCTGGTCGCGCAGGAGCCTTTCCGTCTCCTTCTCTTCATAGGCCTGCGAGCGGTCGTCCTTCTCCCCGCCCTTCCGGGTGAACACCTTCGAGTCGATGACGATCCCCTCGATCCCCGGCGGCACGCGGAGCGAGGAGTCCTTCACGTCCCCGGCCTTGTCTCCGAAGATCGCCCGGAGCAGTTTCTCCTCGGGGGAAAGCTGCGTCTCGCCCTTGGGCGTGACCTTCCCCACGAGGATGTCCATGGGCTTCACGCGCGCCCCGATCCGCACGATCCCGCTCTCGTCGAGGTCCTTCAGGGACTCCTCGCTGATGTTCGGGATGTCGGCGGTGATCTCCTCCTTCCCGAGTTTCGTCTCCCGCGCCACGCACTCGAACTCCTCGATGTGGATCGAGGTGAAGATGTCCTCCTTGACGATCGTTTCGGAAATGAGGATGGAGTCCTCGAAGTTGTACCCCCGCCACGGCATGAAGGCCACGAGTACGTTCCTCCCGAGGGAGAGCTCGCCCACGGAGGTGGCAGGGCCGTCCGCGATCACTTCCTCCGTCTTCACCTTCTGGCCGAGGGTGACGATCGGCTTCTGGTTGACGCAGGTGTTCTGGTTGGAACGCCGGAACTTGACGAGATTGTAGATGTCGGCGCCGTACCGGCCGCTCGCATCCGGCTCGTCCGGCCGGATGACGATCCGGCGGGCGTCCACGGACTCCACCTTTCCCCCGCGCACCGCCTCGACCGCCGCACCCGAGTCGCGCGCGACCACGGACTCCATCCCCGTGCCCACAAGGGGGGGCTCCGTTCGCAGGAGCGGTACCGCCTGCCGCTGCATGTTGGAGCCCATAAGCGCGCGGTTCGCATCGTCGTGCTCGAGGAACGGGATGAGCGACGCGGCGACGGAAACCAGCTGGTTCGGGGATACGTCCATGAGGGTGACCTCCGAGGAACGCACCATCGCGAACTCGCCCTCTTTCCGGGCGATCACGACCTCCCGCTCAAACCTGCCGTCCCCGTCAATGGGGGCGTTCGCCTGCGCGATGACGTGTTTTTCCTCGTCCATCGCGGAGAGGGAGACGATCTCGCTCGTCACGCGCGAGTCGCGCACCGCCCGGTACGGGGTCTCGATGAACCCGAACTCGTTGATCCGCGCGAACGTCGACAGGGACGCAATCAGCCCGATGTTCGGCCCCTCGGGGGTCTCGATGGGGCAAATGCGCCCGTAGTGCGTCGGGTGGACGTCCCGAACCTCGAATCCGGCCCGCTCCCGCGTCAGACCGCCCGGGCCCAGGGCCGACACGCGACGCTTGTGCGTGACTTCGGACAGGGGATTGGTCTGGTCCATGAACTGGGACAGCTGCGACGATCCGAAAAACTCCTTGACGACCGCGGAAACGGGTTTCGCGTTGATCAGGTCGTGCGGCATCAGGGTCTCGATGTCCTGGAGGCTCATCTTCTCCCGGATCGCCCGCTCCACGCGCACCAGCCCCATCCGGAACTGGTTTTCGATCAACTCTCCCACGGTGCGGACTCGCCGGTTTCCGAGGTTGTCGATGTCGTCCGCCTCGCCGATCCCGTTCTTCAGATGGATGAGATACCGGATCACCCGGAGGATGTCCTCGTACCGCAAAACGGTCGAGTCCAGGTCGTTGTCGGCAATCCCGAGCTTGTGGTTCATCTTGAGCCTGCCCACTTTCGACAGGCTGTACCGCTCCGGGTTGAAGAACAGGTTCTCGAACAGGGAAACCGCGGCGTCCTTCGTGGGGGGGTCCCCCGGACGCATCTTCTTGTAGATCTCCTTCAGGGCTTCGTCCCGCTCCTTGATCTTGTCGGTCATCAGCCCTTCCCAGATCGCCCGGTCCGCGTTCTCGAGGGAGAAGACCGAAAAGGAGGTGATCCCCTTCTCCCGGATGAGGGCGAGGGTTTCCTCCGTGACCTTCTGGCCGCACTCGAGGATGACCTCCCCGGTTTCCGCGTTCCCGATGTCGGTGACGCTCACCTTCTGGAGGAGATCGTCGAGGGGAAGCGCGATTTTCCCGAACGGGACGTCGGCGAACCGTTCCGCCCGCTTCTTCGAAACCTTGATCCCCTTCTTGAACGCGACCTCGTTCGTTTTGGGATGCCGGATCTCCACGGGCATCTTGAGCCCGACCATGAGTTCGGGGCGGAACACCTTGGTATAACGGTCCCCTTCGATCGTCACCTCCTCGACTTCGTAGAAACGCCGCAGGAGTTCCTCGGTGGACATCCCGATCGCCCGCAAGAGAACGGCGATGGGGAATTTCCGCTTCCGGTCGATCTTCACGTACAGCATGTCCTTGTGGTCGAACTCGAAGTCCAGCCACGAACCCCGGTACGGGATGATCCGCGCGGAAAAGAGGACCTTGCCGGAGGCGTGGGACCGGCCCTTGTCGTGCTCGAAGAAGACGCCCGGCGAGCGATGAAGCTGGCTCACGATGACCCGTTCCGTCCCGTTGATGATGAAGGTCGCACGGGCCGTCATCAGGGGGATCTCGCCGAAGAACACCTCCTGCTCCTTGACGTCCCGGATGGTGCGGGCCGCGGTCGTCTCGTCCACGTCGAAGATGACGAGCTGGACGGTCACCTTGATCGGAGATGCGTAATTCATGCCTCTCTCGCGGCACTCCTCCTCGTTCCACTTCGGCTGGCCGATGGCGTAGGAAACGAACTCCAGCGTGGCCCGGCCGTTGTAGTCCGTGATGGGAAAGATGCTCTTGAAGACGGCCCGCAGGCCGATCTCCTTCCGTTTCTCGGGAGGAACGTCTGCCTGCAGGAAGTCGTCGTACGATTGCTGCTGGGCCTTGATGAGGTTCGGGATTTCGATGACTTTTCCGATCTTGGAAAAGTCGACTCTCTTGATCAGATTCCGGTAGTCCAGATACATCATCTTCTCACCCCGGGGGTACTGGCTAAGTGGTTCATTTCATAAATTCGGCTACGGGGAACCCAACGACCGGGGACCCTGGCTCGCCGGCCTCCAGAGATCCATTCCCTCAGATCCCGGCATTCGAGGGCCGCTGCATCCGCTCCAGCTTCGTTGCCCGCCCTCACCGTACCGCGGCGGGTACGTCTCGGTCGGGCGCCTCGCCGGGCGCGGCGCATCGACCCTCTCGGTGCACGGCCTCTTCGGCAACGGATCTCTAGAGACCGGGGGGACTTAGGCGTAGCTCGCGACCTTCGCCCGCTCGCTGCCGTTCCGCTCGCCGCGATTTCTTCCTTCGGGGGGACACTCCTTTTTCATTCGCCGATCAAATCAGGAGTGTCCCCGCCGCCTCGTGGAACCCCCCGCCTCGCCCCGGGTCCCCGTCTGCCGACTGTGGGGCTTCGGCGGCGGTCATCGGCCCCGCTGCGCCTCCTGGCACCGGGAGGGCAAACGCCCCCCCCGGGTGGCCTCCCGCCGGACATGTCCTATTTGATGTCCGCCTTGCCCCCCGCCTCTTCGATCTTCTTTTTCAGAGCCTCGGCTTCCTTCTTTTCGATTCCTTCCTTGATCGGTTTCGGGATTCCCTCGACGAGGTCCTTCGCCTCCTTCAGGCCAAGCCCCGTGACCTCGCGGACCACCTTGATCACCTGGATCTTCTTGTCCGCGTAGTCGGTCAGGATCACGTCGAACTCCGTTTTCTCCTCGGCCGCGGGGGCCGCCGCACCGGGAGCGGCTGCGGCCATCATCATCGCGGGAGCGGCGGCCGTTACGCCGAACCGCTCTTCGAGAGCCTTCACGTAGTCGTGGAGCTCGAGGACCGAGAGTCCCTCCACCATCTTCACGAATTCTTCTTTCGTCATCGTTCCCATATCCTTATCCTCCTGTTTATCAAGCACATACCTGTTTGGATTTCAAGTCATGGATGGATTGAAGCGCATACACCATCTTTCTCTGCGGACCGGAGAGCGCCTGCGCCAGCCTGGTGACGGGCGATGCCAGCCCGGCGACCAGCCGGGAAAGAAGCACCTCCCTCTTGGGTACGTCCGCCAGCGCCTCGACCTCCTTTGCCGAAAAGACCTTCCCTTCGAAATACCCCGCTTTCAGGCGGACTTTCGGGTTCCCGGCCGCAAACTCCCGCATCGCCTTCGCCAGCATCACGGGGTCGTTCCCCGTAAAGCCGATGGCGGTCGGCCCGGTGAAGAACTCCTCGAGCAGGGAAAATCCGGTATCCTTCGCCGCCCTGCGGATCAGGGTGTTTTTCACGACCTTGAATTCCGCATCGATCTCCCGCAGCTTTTTCCTGAGGCGCGTGATTTCGGCCACGGTGAGGCCCCGGTACTCCGCGAGCACGGAACCCTTCTGGCCGGCGATGATTCCCCGCATCGCCTCGACGGTATCCGCCTTGCTCCTCTTTTTCACCTCGCTCATGCCCCCTTCCCTTGGTGGAGTGAATACCCGTGCGAAACTCCTGTCAAAGCACGAGGGCGGAGCGGCGGTGTTCCCGTCTTGTTCTCCATGGCCTTTCGTCCCTCTTGTCTGCGCGGGCCGGGCGGAGAGCCCCCTTGGTCGCCGGAAGGCGAACCCGCGGTCTTTGACAAAAGAAGTTTCCTCATTGTGGGACACTCTATCCCGGGGACACTCCTGATTCTTTCGTCGAGAAAAAAAGGAGTGTCCCCCCGTTACGCTATTCCGTCTGGAGCACGCTCACGTTGAGTTTGACCCCGATTCCCATCGTCGAGGAAAGGGCGATGGAGCGAACGTACGTCCCCTTGGCGGCGGACGGCTTCGCCTTCATGATCGCCTCGTAGAACGCGAGAAAGTTCTCCCGGATCTTGTCCCTTCCGAAACTGATCTTCCCGATCCCGGAATGAAGCGTCCCGGTCTTGTCCACCTTGAACTCGACCTTACCCCCCTTGAGGTCGCGGACGGCCTTCCCGACGTCGAACGTGACCGTTCCGACCTTCGGGTTCGGCATCAACCCTCTCGGTCCCAGGATCTTTCCGATCTTCCCGACGGCCCCCATCATGTCGGGGGTCGCAACGGCCTTGTCGAACTCGAGCCATCCCCCCTGGATCTTCGCGACGAGATCGTCGGATCCCACGACGTCGGCTCCCGCCTCCTGGGCCTCCTTCTCCTTCTCGCCCTTGGCGAACACCACGATTCGGATCTTTTTCCCCGTTCCGTTCGGAAGGACGACGGAGCCCCGTACCTGCTGGTCCGGATACTTCGGGTCCACGCCCAGGCGCATCGCCACTTCCACCGTCTCGTCGAACTTGGCGTACGCCGTGCCTTTCAGCAGGTCGAGCGCCTCGTCGAGAGAGTACTTTGCCTCCCTGTTCACCTTCTTCCGTGATTCCAGGTACTTTTTGCCGTGCTTCGGCATTTCTCTCTCCCTTCTGTCCCAGGGTTCAGACGACTTCCAGCCCCATGCTCCGGGCCGTTCCCTCGATGGTCTTGATCGCGGCGGCCAGATCCTTGACGTCCAGATCGACCATCTTGAGTTTCGCGATCTCCTCGACCTTGGCGCGGGGGATCGTCCCGCAATTCTCCCGTTTGGCCGTCTTGCTCCCTTTTTCTATCCCTGCCGCCTTCAGGAGGAGGATCGACGCGGGAGGGGTCTTCGTGATGAAGGTGAACGACCGGTCCGCGAAGACGGTGATGACCACCGGGATGATCATCCCCTCCTGGGAGGCCGTCTTCGCGTTGAAGGTCTTGCAGAACTCCATGATGTTGACCCCGTGCTGCCCGAGGGCGGGCCCCACCGGAGGGGAAGGATTCGCCTTTCCCGCCGGGATCTGGAGCTTGATCTGCGTGATGATTTTCTTCGCCATGACGTTTCTCCCCCCGCCCGGTCAGCTTTTTTCGACCTGGGTGAAATCGAGCTCTACGGGCGTTGCCCGCCCGAAGATGGAGACCAGAACGACCACTTTCCCCTTGTCCGGCTTGATGCTGTCCACGATCCCGTTGAAATTCGAGAACGGTCCGTCGGTGACGCGCACGTTCTCGCCTTCGGTGAAGGTCACCTTCGGCTTCGGCTTGAGGCGACCCTCCGCCATCTGGGACTTGATCTCCTCGACCTCCGATTCGGGGATGGGGGCCGGGTTCTTCCCCCCGACGAACCCCGTCACCTTGGGAGTGTGCCGGACCAGATGCCAGGTCTTCTCGTCGAGTTCCATCTGGACCAGGAGATATCCCGGAAAGAAGCTGCGCGTGCCCGTGCGCTTTTTCCCTTTTTTCATCTCCACCACGGTCTCGGAGGGGATGAGAACGTCCCCGAACCGTTCCTGGACCCCTTCCGCCTCGATCCGGTTCTGGAGCGATTCCTTCACTTTTTTCTCATACCCCGAATAGGTATGAACCACGTACCACTGTCGCGCCATTGAGCCCTCTTAGGGGGAGTTAGAAGTTCAGGACGGAATATACGATCCTGCCCAGAGCGTAATCGACCAGTCCCAGAAAAAGGACGATGACGAGGACGGTGACGATCACCACGGCGGTCGAGGAAACCGTTTCCTTGCGCCCCGGCCAGGTCACCTTCTTCATCTCGGTCTTGAATTCCCGGTAAAACCCGGTGATTTTCTGCGGCAGCCCTACGCCTTCCTGCCGCCTCGGCTTCGTTTCCTCCGTCGCCGTGCGGGTGCCCGGAAGCCGTTCGAACAACCTGTCCTTGAATGATCTCGCCATGAAGAGCGCGTCTCCCGTCGATAAGGCAAGGATGGCAGGCCAGGAGGGATTCGAACCCCCATCACCCGGATTTGGAGTCCGGTGCTCTAACCGTTAGAGCTACTGGCCTTCCCCCATACCGTCTATTTGGTCTCCTTGTGCGGCGTGTGCTTCCTGCACGAGGGGCAGAACTTCTTCAGCTCGAGCTTCTCGGTCATCGTCTTCTTGTTCCGGGTGGTCGTGTAATTCCTGTTCTTGCACTCGGAACAGGCCAACGTGATGATGTCTCTCATTGCTCTCCCCGATTCCCTTCCGGGAAAACTCCCTTTATTCCAGGATCTCCGCGACGACTCCGGCGCCCACGGTGCGGCCGCCCTCCCGGATCGCGAACCGAAGCTCCTTCTCCATGGCCACCGGAGCGATCAACTCCACCGTCAGTCCCACGTTGTCCCCCGGCATCACCATCTCCACGCCCTCCGGAAGCGTCGCCACCCCCGTCACGTCCGTCGTCCGGAAGTAAAACTGCGGACGGTACCCGTTGAAAAACGGAGTGTGACGGCCCCCCTCTTCCTTCGTCAGA
>DATEXR010000302.1 GCA_035256765.1 Candidatus Deferrimicrobiaceae bacterium
AAACTGCGCCAGCCCGCGAGTCGCCAGCACCTTCGTGATCCCCGCGGTCAACGTCGTCTTGCCGTGATCCACGTGACCAATCGTACCGACGTTTACGTGAGGCTTCTTGCGCTCGAATTTCTGCTTGGCCATGTGCGTTCCGCTCCTCGATGTTTAGGTGTGCATCGCCAATGTGGAGCCCACGAGCAGGATTGAACTGCTGACCTCGTCCTTACCAAGGACGCGCTCTGCCAACTGAGCTACGTGGGCGCGTTCTTTTCTGGAGCGGGCGACGGGAATCGAACCCGCGACCAACAGCTTGGAAGGCTGTGACTCTGCCAACTGAGTTACGCCCGCAAACTCTGCAATCTTACAATTTTATAGATAAAATTCATAAACGTCAACTGTTTTGACCTGCCGTCTTTTTCCGGCGAAAACATGGTGGAGGGGGGAGGATTCGAACCTCCGTAGGCGCTGCCAGCAGATTTACAGTCTGCCCCCTTTGGCCACTCGGGTACCCCTCCCGGGAGATCTCTGGAGCCGACGAAGGGAATCGAACCCCCAACCATCTGATTACAAATCAGACGCTCTACCGTTGAGCTACGTCGGCTGGAAACGTAAATTCCAAAACGAGGCATTAAATACTATTCCCTTTCGAATGTCAACGCTTTTCGAGAGAGCGGTCCCCTTTCGCGAACGGCGCTTCAGGCCTGCCGGAGCACGCGCGCGCAGAACGCGAGGATGCCCGAGGTTACCCCGACATTGAGGGAGTCGCTGCCGGCCTCCATGGGGATGCGCACCGACCCGTCGCACTTCTCCCGGACCAGTCTCCGGATCCCCGTGTTCTCGCCTCCGAGAACGAATCCCGTCCGGGCGGAGGGCGTGAATGCCGACACGTCGATTTCCCCATCCGCGTCGGACGCGTAGATCCAGAATCCCGATTCCTTGAGGGTCTCGATGGAGCGGGCGAGGTTGGTCACCTGCACCACGGGGATGTGCGCGGCCGACCCCGCGGAGGCGCGGAACACGGCCGCCGTGACGGGGCAGGACCGGTCCCGGGGGATCACGACCCCGGAGAGGCCGAACGCCCGGGCGTTCCGTAAAACCGTTCCCAGATTGTTGGGGTCGGTGATCCCGTCGAGGAGAAACGCGGCGGTCCTGGCGGGGAGGGAGCCAAGCCATTCGGCGAGATCGGAGTACCGGAATTCGGCGATCTCGGCCGCGATTCCACCCCCCTCTTTTTCGCCGGTCCGGCGGTGCCACTCCTCCCTCGGGCATGTGAGGCAGGGTACGCCCGCCGCCGACGCCCTCTCCCCGATGGCCTCCCTGACCTTGCCGGGAACCGAGTCGGCAAGAAGAACCTTCCTTGGCCGCTGCAACCGGGAAGAGAGGACTTCCTCCACGGGGTGCTGCCCGGTGACCCACATGCCTTCATGCCCCCCGCCGCGGGCCTGGTTCTTTCGCGCTTTTCATCTCGGCCGCGAACCGCCTCGCGGCCGCCACCGGATCGGCGGCCTTCGTGATCGGCCTCCCCACGACGAGGTAATCCGCCCCGTTCCGTATCGCGTCATAGGGCGTCACCACCCGTTTCTGGTCCAGGACCTCGTCCTCCGGCAGCCGGACTCCCGGCGTGACGAGAACGGCCGACTTCCCCGCAAGCTCCCGGACGGCAGCGACTTCCCGGGCGGAGCAGACGATCCCCCCGATTCCTTCCCGCACTGCCATCCCTGCCAGGCGCAGCACCGTTTCCGCCGGGGTAGAGGAAAACCCGGCCTCCAAAAGGTCGGAGTCATCGAGGCTGGTGAGCACCGTGACGGCCAGGACCGTGGTCCCCGTCCCCCGCGCGGCCTCCGCGGCCCGGGCGAGCATCTCCCTCCCCCCCAGGGCGTGAACCGTGGCGAACGTCACCCCCAGCGCGGCGGCGGAGCGCACGGCGCCGGCGACCGTGTTCGGGATGTCGTGGAACTTCAGGTCGAGAAAAACGTCCGCCCCGGCCCCGCGGATCCGCCGGACGAGATCGGGGCCGCCGCGCGGGAAGAGTTCCATACCCACCTTGAACAGGCCCACTTCCCCCGCGAGTGCCTTCACGACCGAAAGGGCGGCATCCGGGGAATCGGTGTCCAGCGCGACGATGATCCGCTCCTTCACGGGGCGCACTCCTTTCTCTTTTCTTCCACGGCGGCGCACACCCGGTCGACGACCCCGGAGATTTCCACCCGTTCGGTCTTCCCCGTCCTCCGGTCCCGGATCTCCGCGAAGCCCGCCTCGAAATTCTTCTCTCCGAAGGTGACCCGCATCGGAATGCCAACCAGGTCGGCGTCCTTGAACTTGATCCCCGGCCTCTCCTCGCGGTCGTCGAACAGCACCTCGAGCCCCCCGACGGAGAGTTCCTCCCCCACCCGTTCCGCCTCCTTCCCCAGTTTGTCGTTTTTCATGTTCACCGGCAGAACGCACACCTCAAAGGGGGCGATCGATATCGGCCAGATGATCCCGTCGGCGTCGTGGTGCTGCTCGATGGCTGCGGCCGCGGTCCTCCCGACGCCGATGCCGTAACACCCCATCACGATCGGCTTCTCCTTCCCCCCGGCGTCGAGGTAGGTGGCGGAAAGCGCCTTGCTGTATTTCGTCCCGAGCCGGAACACGTGCCCGACTTCGATCCCGCGGGAAAAGCGCAGGAAGCCCGGGCACCGGGGACAGCGGTCCCCCTCCTCGACGAGCCGCATGTCGGCGTAGCTCTCCGGGGAAAAGTCCCTCCCGGGAACGACGTCGACCAGGTGGGCGTCCTTCTCGTTGGCGCCCGTCGCCCCGGAGGGGATTTTCCGGACGGAATGATCGGCCAGGATCCGCACGGAAAGCCCCACCGGCCCCGCGTACCCGGACGGCGCCCCTGTCAGCTCCCTCACGCGGTCCTCGGCCGCAAGCTTCACCCAATCGGCTCCGAGGCGGTTCTTCACCTTGACCTCGTTCACCTCGTGCTTCCCCGACAGCACGACGGCCACGTCCCCCTTGTCCGTCTCGAACAGGAGGGTCTTGAAAAGGAGACCCGGAGGGATGCCGAGGAAGGCGGACACCTCCTCGATGGTCCGTTTTCCGGGAGTGGGCACTTTCCGGGGGGATCCCGTTGCGGGATCCGCGCCGGGACCTATTTCTCCCGGCGGGCACTCCGCTTTCTCCACGTTGGCGGAATAATGGCAACTCTGGCAGGAGACGATCGCGTCCTCCCCCGATTCGGCGATCACCATGAACTCGTGGGAACTGCTCCCCCCGATCGCCCCCGTGTCCGCTTCGACGGCCCGGAAATCAAGACCCATCCGCCGGAAGATCCGGCTGTAGGCCTCGAATATTTTCCGGTACGACCCGGCCGCCCCCTCCTCGTCCGCGTCGAAGGAGTAGGCGTCCTTCATGAAGAATTCCCTGCCCCGCATCAGTCCGAACCGGGGGCGGATCTCGTCGCGGAACTTGTCCTGGATCTGGTAGAGAGTCAACGGAAGCTGCCGGTAGGAGCGGACCTCCCGACGGACGAGATCGGTGATCACCTCCTCGTGGGTCGGCCCCAGGCAGAATTCCCGTTCCGCCCTGTCGCGGAACCGGAGCAGCTCTTTCCCGTAGGCATCCCACCGGCCGCTTTCCTTCCACAGCTCCGCCGGTATGACGGCGGGCATCAGAACCTCCAGCGCCCCCGCCCGGTCCATCTCCTCGCGGAGGATTCCCTCCACCTTCCGGAGGACCCGGAGGCCCGCGGGGAGGTAGTTGTAGATCCCCGACGCCACCTTGCGGATGAGCCCCGCGCGGAGCATCAGCCGGTGGCTCGCAACTTCCGCATCGGAGGGGGTCTCCTTCGTCGTCGGCATGAGGTATCCCGAATACCGGATCAACGCCTTCTCCTTCCGTCCCTCGCCAGCCGCTGTGCGAACCGGACCACCTCGGCGACGATCTCTTTCTCCTTCACCTTTTTGACGACCTCCCCCCGGACGAAGAGGAGGCCCTCCCCCCGCCCTCCGGCGACCCCCACGTCGGCTTCCCTGGCCTCTCCGGGGCCGTTCACGGCGCACCCCATGATCGCCACCTTCAAAGGAATCGTCATGCGGGAGAGCCGCCGCTCCACCTCGCAGGCGATGCCGGCGACGTCGATCGAGACCCTCCCGCAGGTCGGGCAGGAGATGAAATCCGGTCCCCGCTCCCGCAAGCCCAGGCTTTTCAGGATCTGCCAGCCCACGCGGACCTCTTCCTCGGGGGGGCCGGTGATCGAGACGCGGAGGGTGTCCCCGATCCCTTCCGCAAGAAGGATCCCGAGGCCGATCGACGATTTCACCGTCCCGGAGAATACCGTCCCCGCTTCGGTCACTCCGATGTGAAGGGGGTAGTCGAACCGCTTCGAGAACAGGCGGTACGCCTCGACCGTGGTCGGAACGTCGGAAGCTTTGAGAGAGAACTTGACCTGCCGGAACCGGGCCTTTTCGCACAACCGGACGGCCCTCGCCGCGCTTTCCAGGAGCGCCCGCGGGGTCGGCCCTCCGTGCCTGTCCAGGAGATCCTTTTCCAGCGACCCGGCGTTCACGCCGATTCGGACCGGGATCCTGCGGGCGCGTGCCGCCTTAAGCACTTCGAGAGTCCTGGCCTCGCCCCCGATGTTCCCCGGGTTGATCCGCAACCCGTCCGCGCCGGCCTCCGCGCACGCGATGGCGACCCGGTGACGGAAATGAACATCGGCGATCACGGGAATCGGCGAGGAGGATTTGATCCTGCGAAAGGCGCGAACGGATGCTTCGTCCGGTACCGCGACCCGGACGATCTCGCACCCCTCCCGCGCGAGCGATCGGATCTGCGACACCGTGGCGCGTACATTCCCCGTGTCCGTGTTCGTCATGCTCTGCACGGAAACGGG
>DATEXR010000303.1 GCA_035256765.1 Candidatus Deferrimicrobiaceae bacterium
CGATGCGGTTGGACGTGTTCATCCCCGTCTCGGTCATGCCGTAGCGCTCCAGGATCCGGAATCCGGTCGCCCTCTCGAACCGGTGAAAGAGGTTGTGGGAAAGGGGCGCGGAGCCGGAGATGAACACCCTCATCCCGCTCAGATCGGGCTTCCGCTCCCGTTTCTCCCATTCGCCCATGAGCCGCTGGTAGATCGTGGGGACCGCCATGAGCAAGGTGCACCGTTCCTTCTCCAGCGCCTCCCACACGCGTCCCGGCTCGAACTTCTCGTGCATGACGATGGTCGAGCCGGCGTAAAGGCTTCCGTGCGTCACGACGTTCAGCCCGTGCACGTGGAAAAAGGGAAGCACGTGGAGGAGCACGTCTTCTTCCGTCCACTCCCACGCTTCCGAAAGGGCCCGCATGTTCGATACGAGGTTCCGGTGCGTGATCATCGCTCCCTTGGACCTGCCGGTCGTGCCGGAGGTGTAGCAGATCATCGCCACGTCGTCGCCGCCGGCCGGGTAGGCGCGCCGGAATCCCGAGGGCGCGCGGGCGAGCCGGTCCGGCAGGCTGCCCGCCCCTTCCGCGACGGCATCGTCGACGAGCAGCGTCCTAATCCTTTTTAGGCCCCGGATCGCGCCGGCCGCCCGCCGGAACCTCTCCGCGTCCGTGACGTAGAGGGAGCTGCCCGAGTCCGACAGGAAATACCCGACCTCCCCTTCCCGGTACTCCGGGTTGAGGGGAAGGGTGACCGCGCCGACCGAGAGGACCGCGAAGTGGAGGTAGAGAAACTCCATCCGCTTCGTGAGCTGGACGGCGACGCGGTCGCCTTTCCCGACGCCCTCCGCCTGGAGCATGGCCGCGTAGCGCTCCACCTGCCGGTCGAAGGCGCGGTAGGAATGGGACGTCCCCTCGAAGACGACGGCGGGTTTTTCGGGGTGTCGGGATGCCGTTTCGGAAAGAAGTCGGGCCAGGTTCATGCCTTCGATTTTTCCCTTTTCTCGACTATGCGGATACTATATCATCGCAATTTGAAAAACGACGTTTTGAATCAATACCAAGGGGGGGATCCACATGAAAAACACGGGAATCGGGGTGCATGGAGGTTCACGTCCGCCTGCAGCGCGGCCGGCGATCGTCTCCATCATCGTCTTGGCCCTGACCCTGCTTGGCCCATGGGGGAGCGGCATCGAGGCGGCCCAGGGCGCGGGCTGCCCGGATGCGATCCGGATCGGCATGGTCTTCCCGATGACCGGGCGGGAGGGGCGCCCGGGCACCTACCAGGTCGAGGGGATCCGGCTGGCGATGGAGCTGATCAACGCCAAGGGAGGGGTGTACGTCAAGGAGTGCGGCAAGCGTCTGCCGTTCCAGGAGATCCTCTACGACGACCAGTCCGACCAGGGGCGCTCGGTCCAGCTCGTGGAACGGACCATGTCCTCGGACAACGTGGTCGCGGTCATCGGGGCCTACTCCTCCTCCTTGGGCCAGGCCCAGTCGGTCGTGCCCGACCGGTACCAGGTGCCGTGGATCTCCCCCGGCGCGGGGGCCAGCCCGATCTACACCCAGGGCCGGAAGTGGATCTTCGGGGTGCTCGCGCCCGTGGAACTCCTCGGCTACACCACCATGAAGTTCCTCGGCTCCCTCGTGAACCAGGGCAAGTTGGAGAAAGGATTGAAGATCGCCATCGTCGTGGAAAACACCGACCACGGCAAGGAATACGTCGAGGGCGTGAATCGCTGGATCAAGGAAAACCCCGGCGCCTTCCAGGTGGTGTATAACGAGTCCTTTCAGATGGGCGGGACGGATTTCTCCGGCATCCTCCAGCGCATGAAGGCCGCGAACGCGGACATCTTCCTCTCCGACGCCCACCTGCAGGACTACATCACGATGCACCGGCAGTACACGCAGATGGGGCTGCACCACCGGATGGTGAGCTACGGGGCCCGCGGCACCGAGGAGCCCGCCCGCAAGGCCCTGGGGCCCGCCGCCGACTACATCTTCGCGGGGATCTGGTGGCACAAGGACCTGCCCTATCCCCAGGTGAAGGCGTTCGTGCAGGAGCACAAGAAGAAGTACCAGCGCGAACCGGACTCCTATTACCCTTCCACGGCATACGACGCCGTGCGCATCCTCGCGGCCGCCATCGAGTCGGCCGGGTCCCTGGACCGCACGGCGGTCCGTAACGGGCTGCGCAAGGCGCGGCTGACCGATTCGCTCCTGCCGGGCCAGGTCCTGCAATTCCAGGAGAACGGTCAGGCCATGACCCCCTTCGTCATCGTCCAGAACAAGCCGGGGGACAAAGTGGACTTCGTCTACCCGGAGGACTCCCGAACGGGCGAGGTGGTCACCCGCATCCCGCGGTAACGCCGCATGGGACTCGACGATCTGCTGAACCTGTTCGTCGCGGCCATCCTGCTGGCGGGCATCTACACGGCGATGTCCATCGGGATGACCGTGATCTACGGCGTCATGAAGATGGTGAACCTCGCCCACGCGGGGTTCATGATGCTGGGGGCGTACTTCGCCCTGGAGATGTCCCAGCGGCTGCCCATCGATCCCCTGATCTCGTCGGTCCTGGCGGCGCCCGTCTTCTTCCTGCTGGGCATCGCGACCCACCGGAGCATGGTCCGATTCGTGCCGGTGGCCGACGAACCGACGCTCCCCTCGCTCCTGCTGCTGTTCGGCCTCTGGCTCGTCCTCCAGAATTTCGGCTATGCCGTGTGGGGCGCCGACGACCGGTCCATCTTCACGCCGCTGACCATGGCGACGTTCCGGTTCGGAGGCATCGTCGTGCCCGTCATCCGACTGATCGTGTTCGGGATCGCCCTGCTGTCCCTGGTCGCCCTCCACCTGTCCCTGCAACACACCTGGTTCGGGCGGTCCGTGCGGGCCCTGACGCAGAACCGGGAGGCGGGCCAGCTTGCCGGCATCGACACCGGGCGGACGGCGATGCTGGCGTTCGGCCTGGGGATCGCCTTCACGGGGCTTGCCGGCGCGCTCCTGGCGAACCTGTACTCGTTCACCCCGGACTTCGGGGGTTCCTTCATGCTCCGGTCGTTCGTGATCACCGTCCTGGGGGGGCTGGAGTCCTTCTCCGGCGTGGCCATCGGGGCGATCATCGTCGCCCTGATCGAGACGTTCAGCATCCTGGTGGTCCCGGCGAACTACCAGCACGCCATCAGCTTCATCCTGCTGGTCGTCGCTCTCCTGGTCCTGCCCGGCGGGGTCGAGGGGCTGCTCCAGCGGTGGCGGCGCCTGCGATGAGCGCGGCCCCGGCATCCCGCGCGACGAGCCGGGCGGCCTATGCGGTCGCCGCGCTGGCGCTGCTGACGTTCCTGGCGGTCCCCCTGGTCGGGGTCTCGAACAACGCGATCCGCCTGCTCCTGACCACGTTCTTATGGGTGGCGACGAGCCTGGCCTGGAACCTCCTCGGCGGCGTGACCGGCCAGGTGTCCTTCGGGTTCGCGGTCTTTTACGGGCTGGGCGCCTACACCGCGGGCCTGTCCATCAACGGGGGGGTCAATCCGTACGCCGCCATCGCGGCCGGGGGCGCCGTGGCGGCGTTCGGCTCCCTCCTGATCGGGCTTCCGACGTTCCGTCTCCGGGGCCCCTACTTCGCCATCGCCACCATCGGCGTGAACGAGGCGGTCCGCATCGTGATGTCGAACCTGGACATCACCGGAGGTGCGAGCGGCCTCCGGCTGCAGCAGACCGGCCGGTTCAGCCAGGTGGAGCACTACTACGCGGCGCTGGGCGTCGCCTCCCTGGCGTTCCTCGTGTCGTGGCGCGTGATGCACTCCCCGTTCGGCCTCGCGCTGCGGGCCATCCGGGAGGACCAGGACGCCGCCGCCGACGTGGGCGTGCACCCGTTCCGCTTGAAGCTGGCCGTGCACGCGCTGGCGGCCTGCCTGACCGGGATGGCGGGCGGAGCGTTCGCGCACTACACGGCCTACATCCACCCCGACGGGGTATTCGCCTTCACCACCAGCACCTCCATCCTCCTGATGCCGGTGATCGGCGGACTGGGGACGCTGTCCGGACCCGTCATCGGCGCGGCCGTCTACAGCATCGTGCAGGAGGAGATGGTCGTCCACTTCCCGCAGTTCCACCTCCTCCTGTACGGCGCCCTGCTGATCCTCATCATGCTGTTCGAGCCCGGGGGCCTTGCCGGGCTTTGGAGGCGTCTGGCACGCGGCCTGCGCGGACGGAATGCCGCAGGCACCGGAGGGGGGATCGCGGCGCAACGGCAGCCGGCCGGGGGAGGATCGTGAAGGACCTCCTCTCGGTGGAAGGGCTCACGCGCCACTTCGGCGGGCTTGCCGCGGTCGTCGACCTCCACTTCCGCGTGCGGGAGGGGGAAATCTTCGGGATCATCGGCCCCAACGGCGCCGGCAAGACGACCGCCTTCAGCATGATCGCCGGATCGCTCGTTCCGACCGCCGGGTCCATCCGGTTCCGCGACCGGGAGATCGCCGGCTGGCCGAGCCAGCGGGTCGTGCACCTGGGGATCTGCCGGACCCACCAGATCCCGCGGCCCTTCACGGGCATGACCGTGCACGAGAACGTCGAGGTCGGCATGCGGTACGGAGGAAGGAGGACGCCGCCCCGCGGCGAGGTAGCGGACGAGATCGAGCGGATCCTCGAGTTCACGGGCCTGTCGGGGTCGGCCGCAAGCTCCGCCGGCGCCCTGCCGACCGGGAACCGCAAGCGGCTGGAGCTGGCCCGGGCGCTGGCGACCGATCCCGTCGTCCTGTTGTGCGACGAGATCTGCGGCGGCCTGAATCCGACGGAAACCGCGGACATCCTGGCCCTCCTTCGCCGCCTGCGGGACGGCGGGATCACGATCCTGTACATCGAGCACGACATGCGGGCGGTCATGCGCACCTGCGACCGGATCATGGTGCTCAACTACGGGCAAAAGCTGGCCGAGGGGACGCCGGAGGAGATCCAGGACGACGAAGCGGTGATCGAGGCCTACCTGGGACGCAGATCGTGGATGGGCCGGGCGGCGGAACCGATCGAGGAGCAGCCATGAGCGTCCGGCCCCTTCTGGAGGTGGACGGCCTCGAGGTCGCCTACGGGGACGTGCAGGTGATCTGGGGAATCTCGTTCACGGTGGCCCCCGGGGAGATCGTGACGCTCATCGGCCCCAACGGCGCCGGCAAGACGACGACCCTGCGCACTCTCTCCGGCCTGCTGTCGCCGAAGGCGGGGACGATCCGGTTCCGGGGGGAAGATCTGTCCGGCCGGCCGGCCCACGAGGTCGTCCGGCGCGGGGTGATCCAGATCCCGGAGGGCCGCAAGCTGTGGCCCCGGATGACCGCGGAGGAGAACCTGCTGCTCGGCGCCTTCGCGCCCCGGGCGCGGGGCATGGCCCACGAGCAGCTCGGCCGGGTGTACGCCCTGTTCCCCCTGCTGAAGGCGAGGCGCCGCCAGCTCGCGGGAACGATGTCCGGCGGCGAACAGCAGATGTGCGCCATCGGGCGCGGCCTGATGTCCGAGCCCGAGCTCCTGATGTTCGACGAGCCCTCCCTGGGCCTGGCCCCCCTGCTGGTGGACGAGCTGTTCGCGAAGATCGCCGACATCGCGAAGCAGAACGTGACGATCCTGCTGGTGGAGCAGAAGGTGGCCCACGCGCTCGAGATCGCCGATCGCGGGTACATTCTCGAGACCGGGCGGACGGTGCTCTCCGGCACAGGAAAGGAACTCCGGGAAAGCGAGTACGTTCAGCGGTCCTACCTCGGAACGGAGTGACCGCGAAACCGAACGGGACGGCAAAGAGGCAAAAGGGGAGGTACACCTTGGGTGACCTGGTCAAGGTGGGAGAGCGCATCACGGACGAAGCCCGGTTCAGCAAGGAGGAGATCGCCGAGTTCGCGAGGCTCGCAGGCGACTTCAATCCCCTGCACCACGACGAGGAATTCGCCAAAGCCACCCGCTTCCAGGGGATCATCGCCTGCGGACCGCAGACCGCCTCCCGGTTCCTGGGAATGACGGCCACCCACTTCTCGAAGCGGGGCGCCTCGCTGGGGCTCGAGTTCACCCTGCGTTTCCTGGGCCCGGTGCGCCCCGGAGAGCGCCTGGAGATGGTTTGGGACGTGGTCGACGTAACGGACAAGCCGAAACTGAACGGGGAGATCGTGAAGATGGAGGGAAGAGTCACCAACCCGGCGGGCGAGGCGGTCCTCACGGGCACCGGGACGGTCCTGGTGGCCCGGAGTCTCTGAAGAACGGCAGCCATCTAGCAATTTTCATCCGATGGATGATATCTCCCGGGACGACCTTCGGGCGGGAGGCCGGCAAGTATTATTTCGTGATCTTCGAGAGAAAATTCCCAACGGTCTGAATGACCATCCCCGTCGTCACCTTCGGTTTGTTCATGTACGGGCCGAAATGTTGTCGATCCCCGGTGAGAAAATGCGTTGCCTTGCATCGTTGTGCCGCGGCGAACACAGGACGGTCCTTCTCCGGAAGCGAAAGCCCGCACCGCTCTCCCCCCACATCAGGAACAAGGCGGACTGCCCGGAGTATCTCGGACAACCTGCCAAGGGCTGCGGGAACCTTCCTTTCCAGGTTCAGCCGCGCCTCTGCCAGGCAATACGCGCTGGTCACAACCTCCCAATGACTCTCCGCGGCCAGTTCGATGACAAGAGACGCCTTCCCTTCCGGGTTGTGGGCGGCGGTGAACAGCACGTTCGAGTCAAGGAAAAGGCGGATCAACGCTTGCGACCCAACTTCTTCAAGATCCGGGACCGCTCCCCCGGAGCCAGCCGATCTTCCCGCTCCCATCGGGCGATCTCTTCGTCCGTGTAGGCGTCCAACTCCACAATGGCCGCCGGCCGAAGCACCAGCTCCCCTTTCCGGTCCTCGACAACCAGGACGCCGCCTGCCTTGATCCCGAGGCGCTTCCGCATGGCCGCCGGCAGGGTGATCTGCCCTCTTCCGGAAACGACGATATTCTCTTTCATCGAGCACCTCCCATCCGATATTCCGAAATGCAGTATAACTGATATTCCGTATTTCGTCAACCTCGCCCAACCAGGCACCAGCCTGCCGGGCTGGGGCGACAATCGCTGTCGCGTCGGAAGGGGAAGGAAAAATAATCTTTTTGATGACCAGTTCGATGGGACTGCCAGGATCGACCTGGTGTCGGGGAGAGAGATCGATGATGTCCACTCCCGGCCGCTTCAGGATCGCCGTTCGAGGAACCGGACGACCGTAAGCCCCAGCGCCTCCGCCCCCCCCGCCATGACCCGGTCCGAGGTGGCAAGGACGGCCGCGCCGATCTCCTGGGCCAAGACCAGGTGCATCGCGTCGAGGGTATGCAAAGGAACATCGGGGAAGGAGGCGATCAGGTTGACCGCCCCGGCGGCCAGCGTGGCCGGGAGCGGATTGCGGATGAGAAAGCCCCGCCGCACGTCCTCCTCGAAGACGGCGAAGGCACGGGTCTCGGTCTTGATGTCGATCTCCCGTTCCCGGCGGCGCCTTGAAAGCAGCGAGCGGATCTCCACGGCGGTCAGATCGCTGATCTCGACAGGCCCGTGCTCCTGGATATACCGTTCGACCTCGTCGGAGAGCTCCTCGTTCAGGTACCACTTCGCCAGGGCGCTCGTGTCGAAATAGACGATCTCCTTACCGGGCATCCCGGTCCTCCCGGACGAGCCGCCCGCTTCCCCGGCGCATCCGGGGCATGCTCTCCCGCAGCGCCTTGTGCGACGGGATCGCCCTCTTTCCGCTCACCGGAACCACGCGAGCGACCGCCCGGCCATGGCGCGTGATCGTCACCTCCCCTTCCTCCTCCAGGACCCGGTCGAGGCGGGAGAGCGCCTGCCTCGCCTCCCGGACCGTCATCTTTTTCATCCCGACTCCTCCCTGTAGCGTCTGCGCCTTCTTCTCATGTTACCATGTGGCACATTATGAGATACATGTAGCACATGCTTGATATTTCGTCAATCCTGCA
>DATEXR010000304.1 GCA_035256765.1 Candidatus Deferrimicrobiaceae bacterium
CATGGCCACCATGGGTAGTGGGGAGTTGAGTCAAGTGGATACCCCTCTGCCATCAATGGCTGTCTGAAACGAGGAAGAGCAGGGTATAGCGCAACACCTTGTTTTGACTTCCTTTCCGGCGATTGGTACCATCGGCCCATGGAGATCACCGCAAAAATCCGGGACGCTGTTTCCGCCGTCGCACGGAGGCACGGAATCGCCCTCGTCCTTCTGTTCGGCTCCTTCGCGGCAGGAAATACGCGGGAGAACAGCGATGTCGACATTGCGGTCCGTTTCAGGGACCGGAAGCCGACCCTGGGCAGATTGCTCGATGTACAGGGGGAGCTCTCGGGCATCTTCCCCGGCCGGGAGATCGACGTCGCCTCTCTCGAACGGGCCGACCCGCTTTTCATGAAGAAGATCGCCGAGCGCTTCCTGGTCCTCTACGAAGAACCCGGGGCAGCCGACGCGTTCCTGCGCCTGGCCTTCAAGCGGTACCAGGACCACGGGAAATACCTCGCAATGGAACGCGACTTCGCACGTCGCTACGTCGAAAAGATCGCCCGATGATCGACCGGGAGCTCGTCACGCGCAAGGTCCTCCTCATCGGAAGGGACCTCGAGGAGCTCCGGAAGCTCGTCTCCGGCGGACTGGGGGAATACCTGGCCGACCCCTACAAGGAGGTCCTGGCCGAGCGGTTCCTCGAGCGGACGATCACGCGGATGATCGATGTCAACTACCACCTGATCACGGGATCCGACCGTCCTCCTCCCCGAGACGATTACGAAAGCTTCACCGAGCTCGGGAAGATGGGCATCTTCGAGACCGTCTTCGCCTCCAAGATCGCCTCGTCGGCGGGCCTGCGCAACCGCATCGTCCACGAGTACGACGACATCGATCCCGCCAAGGTTTTCGAGGCGATCCAGGCCGCCCTCTCCGACCTGCCGGTTTACCTCAAGGCAGTCCTGTCTTTCGCCGGCTGACGCACAAGGCAGAGGTGAACGCGAAAGGGAAAGCGGTCGAATGTTTCAGGCGTTCGAACCGGTCGCAATTTGCGACCTCAAGTTCTCTGCTTCCTCCTCCCTCAGCCGGGTCAACCGCGTCATGGATGGTTTGAGGGACTGGACCGCCGGCCGAACACCCTGGGGATGGTGAAACTCCTGGAGAAGATGCGGGAGCTGGCGAAATGATCCCCTCGTTCCACGACGCCCCGCCCGACCGGGTTTCGAACCAGGGACGGTTCGGGCGAGGGCGTCCACCTTGCGGGCCAGTTCCTCATGCGATATGAGCATCCGCCGCATCCGGACAAACGCCCGCATGATGGCGATATTGACTTGTACCGCCCGAGGACTCTGAAGGACGCCGGAGAGCATTGCTACGCCTTGCTCGGTAAAGGCAAAAGGTAGGTATTTCCGATGCTTTCCGCGCCCGGACTTTTTTTAAGGTCACAAATTGTGTCCTTAGAGAATCGGCATCCTCGCGCGAGAGTTGGAACATGAAGTCTTCCGGGAATCGTTCCGCGTTCCGTTTGACGGCACGTCCTTCTCGACCGCGAACGCCCTACCGTAAGTCGTGCTTCCGAGCGCAACGATCTTCGTGAAGTCCGGTCAACTTCAACCTCACAAGCCTCCTTTCCCGAGTGGATGATATATTATCGTGGTCAAAGATCCGAGAGGCGACGCGAGTGGAGCAGGGGCGACACGCACGGAGGGCAATGAAGGAGAGCAAGATGGCCAGGATTCCTGAGCCCCTATTATCGGGAAAGGGTGAAAGAAGAAGCCGAGGTGCAATTTGAGCAGGCGGGATAACGTAATCCGCCTGCGCCATATGCTGGATTATACGCGGGAAGCCGTTGCCTTATGCCACGGCAAGGCGCGCTCCGACCTCGACTCGGATCGGACGTTGAACCTGGCGCTCGTCCGATTGCCCGAAATCGTGGGAGAGGCGGCCGGTAGAGTACCGAAAGCGGAAAGCGCCCGTCATCCCATTCCCGTGGGCCCAGATCGTGGGAATGCGGAATCGGCTCATCCACGGGTATGATTGGGTCGATTACGACGTCCTCTGGCAGATCGTGGCCCGGGACCTTCCCCCTCTCATCGCAAGGCTCGAGAAGATTCTGTCCTCGGAAGACGCTGGATAACTCGGTTTCCAGCGCCGGACGAGCGAAGATGGCGTTCGATGACATCAGCCCGGAGGAATTCCTGGCGTCGCAGGTCCCGGAATGGGAGGAGCCTCTGGCGAGGGCGAGGGGACGAAAACCGGGGTCCCATCGGCGCGAATAGCCAGGCGCCCGATCCGCTTTCCGGAGTTTTTCGAACGTGGTCCATCCGGGCGATGTCCGGCTGCTTCTGGGGTCGAACGTCATCGCCCTGCCGTTCAGCGAGCTGCAGAGCCCCGGGGGGGGGAGCAATATCCCGCTGAACGCCGGCACGGCCTTTCCCGCGATGCGGAACATGGAGCGGTCGCCTGCCTCGGGGGCTGATATCTTGGGTGGAGGGGTGAGTTGTGACGAGCACGTTGTCGAGGGGCGCCGGACGGACCGCGCTGGTGACGGGCGCATCCAGCGGAATCGGGGCGGTTTATGCCAGGCGTCTCGCCTCCGGGGGCTATGATCTGGTTCTGGTCGCCCGCAGGATAGAAAGGCTTGAGCAGCTTGCGGACGAGCTGGAGACGAGCCACGGGGTAGAGGCGGAGGTCCTGGCGGCGGACCTGACCGAGGACGCCGATCTCCGGAAGGTGGAGGAGCGAATCACCCGCGCCGGGGACCTGGAGTTCCTCGTGAACAACGCGGGCTTTGGCACGCGGGGCCTGTTTTTCCAGGTCGACGCGAAGGGACAGGACCGGATGCACCGCCTCCACGTGCTGGCCGCCGTGCGGCTGAGCCACGCAGCGCTTGCCGGGATGGTCGCCCGCGGAAAAGGGAACCTGGTGAACGTCTCTTCGGTGGCCGCCTTCGCACAGAGTCCCGGCAACGCCGGCTACTGCGCCACCAAGGCGTGGATGAACAGTTTCACGGAAGGGCTGTATCTTGATCTTGCCGCCATCGGGTCGCTCGTCAAGGTGCAGGCGCTCTGTCCGGGCTACACCCTCACGGAATTCCATGACGCTTTGGGGATCGGAAGGGATCATGTTCCCGCGGGCTGGTGGACATCCGCGGAGGATGTCGTGGCCGCCTCCCTGCGGGGCCTCGCGCGCGGAAAACTGTTCGTCGTGCCCGGCTGGCGTTACAAGTTCTACGTGTTCCTGTTGAAGGCGCTCCCCGGATTCGTCGTCCGCTCCCTGGCGCTCCGGCTCCAGGGGAAGTATCGCCGGTAATCGGTCGGGGCGAAGACGGCCGGCGGGCGGGACCTCGGAATCCCGCCTGCGCAACCGGCCCTGGGCCCGGGCCTCTACAACGGCTTTGCAACCTCCCGGGCGTCGCGGGGTTCGAGGGGCGAAGAAAGTCCGGGCCGTAACGACCACCCCGCGGAATCCCCTTCCAAGACCTCTCATCTAATCTGAATCGACAAGGCGGATCGTAATCTTTCCGAGCCGGGGGAGAGGGCGACCTTTTCCCCTGCCTTCGGCGCCGGGGTATCCGGCGGGACCTGCGGCCGGGCCGGGAGCGCGGAAGGAATGGAGGAGGGAACGATGAAAGAAGCAAGGAAAGTAGGGAGGGGAGTGCAACCGATTCCCGAGGGATATCATGCCATTACGCCTATGCTGGCGGTGGGGAGCGCCGCCGGGGCGATCGAGTTCTACAAGCGGGCCTTCGGCGCCGAAGAACTGGGGCGGATGAACGGTCTCGACGGTGAAAGCGTCGTCCACGCGGAGCTTCGGATCGGAGATTCGCGCTTCTTCCTCTGCGAGGATGGTCCGGAATCGGGGCCGCGCAGCCCGGAGTCGCTGGGGGGCGCGTCGTGTTCGTTCTACCTGTATGTCGAGGATGTCGACAAAGCCTTCAAGAAGGCGGTCGGCGCCGGCGCAAAGATCAAGCATCCGGTGACCGACATGTTCTGGGGCGACCGCAGCGGATCGGTCACCGATCCCTTCGGGTGCCAATGGGATCTGGCCACGCGCAAGGAGGACGTACCGCCCGAAGAGATGAAGAAGAGGGGGGAGGAGTTCTTCAAGTCGCTGTCACGGGAACCGCACTAACCAAATACGAAGTTCCTGTTTTCGTCAACCCGGCCGGGAGGGGCAGGGCTCCTTCCGGCCCCGGCCCGAATTCGTCATCGACCGGGACCATGACGGAAGAAATGACGAACTCCTTCGATCTGCTGGAAAGGCTTTGCGACCTCCC
>DATEXR010000305.1 GCA_035256765.1 Candidatus Deferrimicrobiaceae bacterium
GTGGCAATTCTTTCCGCTTGGTCGTTACTCTATCTCCGACTAAAAAATGAAAACATAAACAGTCGCATCGTGATTCAGAGAAGCACGATGACGTACGAATGCCCGATTGCCGACATGTTTACAGCTTCATCTGTTGTTCGCAACCCAGCGGCTTGGTTCAAATTTATCAACATGCTTAGGCGAAAGAATCGCGCCAGAGTAAAGGTAATCTCTATTCTGCACTGTAGAGATAGAAAAGTAGGTAACCTCGAGGGTGACTTCGTAGCATTAGATTCACAAACAGCCTAACCACAGGCTGAAGCTGGCGGCACCCCTGGCTAAATTCATGTGTGCCTGCAGCTTAAG
The DNA here is from genome assembly GCA_035256765.1 of Candidatus Deferrimicrobiaceae bacterium. Lineage (NCBI taxonomy): Bacteria > Candidatus Deferrimicrobiota > Candidatus Deferrimicrobia > Candidatus Deferrimicrobiales > Candidatus Deferrimicrobiaceae > Candidatus Deferrimicrobiaceae bacterium. The sequence continues at coordinate 346 of DATEXR010000305.1, forward strand.
CCGAGCGTTCGCCACATTGGAAAAAACAATAATGACAACTCCTGATAGGCAGCATACCATTGGAGTCGATAGGCGATCGCTCACTACATTACGTGAACCCACTGTTGGTCTCTCAATATGCGAAGATATAAGGACAGTTTCGCTATTGCATGGAAAGGGGATGAATTTGTATGACTTATAAAAAAATCGCCATGGAACATGATAAGAAGATCGGTCTTGTCGCGCACGACAACAAGAAGAGCGATCTGATTGAATGGGTAAAATACAATCGAGTGCTCTTGGCTCACCACAAAATATATGCGACAGGGACAACCGGCGAGATCTTGGAACGAGAGCTTGGTGTCAAAATCACCAAACTCCAGAGTGGACCATTGGGCGGTGATCAGCAAATCGGCGCCAAAATCGCTGACAGCGAGATCGATTTTCTCATCTTTTTCTGGGATCCGCTTGAACCGATGCCCCACGATCCAGATGTCAAGGCGCTCTTGCGCATGGCAGTCGTTTGGAACATTCCCATTGCCTGCAATCGCGCCTCCGCCGATTTCATGATCTCCTCCCCCTTGATGGATAGCCATTATGATCGTCTTGTGCCCGATTATGATGTGTATCGTACCCGGAAGATTACCGGGGACGAATGAGCAGGGGAAAGCGCCGCTTTGTTGGGGCGAAGTAGCTCTGAACCGGCGATGCGGCTTTGGACGTTCCATCCGAAGTATCTGGACGCAAGGGGCCTGGTGGCTCTCTGGCGGGAAGCTCTATTGGCCCAGGCCGTCCTCCGGGGCCGGACGAGGGGATACACGCGACATCCCCAGCTCGTCCGGTTTCGCCTCGCGCGGGCGCCCGTGGGATGCATCGCGGAATACCTGAAAGCCGTGCATGCGGAAGGGATCGTGCGCGGCTACGCTTTCGATGCCGGAAAGATCGCACGGGGCGGCCGGGGGGAGACCATTGCCGCCACCCGCGGACAACTCGACTACGAGTTGTCCTGTCTGCTGGACAAACTGCGGCACCGAGACCCGAAACGGTACGACGCCCTCAAGAGGGCCCGCCGCATCGAACCCCATCCCCTGTTTCACATCGTTCCCGGCCGCGTGGAGGGCTGGGAAAAAGGCGCAGGCGCCGCCCCGGGAGACAGGGTCCCATAGGAAGAAACGCCGGATGAGAGGGGTTCCCGTGTTGCCGGACCGGCCCTGGATGCTTCTGGTCATCGCGGTCGCAGGATACTTCGCGATTCTCGTGCTCGTCTACCTCCGTCAGGAAAAGCTCCTCTATTTTCCCGATGTCTACCCGCTGGCGTCGGCGGCGATCCGCGCGAAGACATTCCATTTCCGTCTTTGGCCGGAAAACGGGCCCGATTACCACGGCTTCGTCCCGGCGGACGGACCCGCGAATCCGAAAGGGGTGATTCTCCTTTTCCATGGAAACGCAGGCACGGCCCCGGACCGATTCTTCTACGCGCGGGACCTGACGCCCCTCGGGTACCTGTTGATCCTCTTCGAGTACCCCGGCTACGGCGCGCGTCCGGGCGATTTGCGGGAAGCCTCCTTCGTTTCCGCCGCGGTGGACGCGGCCCGCGCCGCGGTCGACCAGTTCGGCGGGCCGCTGGTTCTGATGGGCGAGTCGCTCGGATGCGGCGTGGCGGCCGCGGTGGCGGGCTCGGGGCAGGTTCCGGTTGCCGGAGTCGTGCTGATCACGCCCTTCGACACGCTGCCCGACCTGGCGCAGTCCGTGTTCTGGTATCTCCCCGCGAAATGGATGACCCGGGACAGGTACGACAACATCCGGAACCTTTCCCGGTACGCCGGGCCGGTTGCGGTGGCGGCGGCGGAAAACGACGAAGTCATCCCCCCGAAGCGAAGCCGCCGGTTGTTCGAGCTTCTTCCCGGGAAAAAACGGTTCTGGCTATTGCCGGGCGCAGGGCACAACACCTGGCCCGACGTCGTGGATTCCGCGTGGTGGCGCGAGGTCCTGCGCTTCGTGTCGGAAGGGAGTGCCGGCTCCGGCGCAACCGGAGAAAGGAACGGGGGAAGTTGACCTTGGCGCGGACGCCTATAGCCGGTTGATCACCGAGGAGAGGACGCCGGCGCCGAAGCCGTTGTCGATGTTGACCACGCCCACCGTGGGCGCGCAGGAGTTGAGCATCCCCAGCAGGGCGGCCACCCCGCCGAAGCTCGCCCCGTAGCCGACGCTCGTTGGGACGGCGATGACGGGCTTGTCGGTCAGCCCCCCCACGACGGACGCGAGAGCGCCCTCCATCCCGGCCACCACGACGATCACCCTCGCCGAGAGAAGCGTCTCCTTCTGCATCAGGAGGCGGTGGATCCCCGCCACCCCCACGTCGTAGAGTTTCTGCACGCGGTTCCCGAGGAACTCCGCGGTCACGGCCGCCTCTTCGGCGACCGGGATGTCCGACGTGCCGGCGGTGACCACGAGGATGTTTCCCCTCCCGTTCACCTCCGCCGCCCCGGACCGGATGACCGCGCACCGGGCCTCCGGGTACAGGACGGCGCGGCGGAAATGCTTCCGGATCGCCTTCCTCTTCCCTTCGTCGACGCGCGTGACCAGCACGTCCGCGCCGGCCTTCCGCATGGCGCGGGCGATCCGGACGATCTGCGCAGCGGTCTTCCCCTCCCCGAGGATCACTTCGGGCACGCCCTGCCGGATCGATCGGTGGTGGTCGACGCTCGCATCCCCCAGGCTCTCGAACGGAAGGGACTGGATCTTCCGGAAGGCGGAGTCGACGGACGACTTCCCCTCGGCCACCTGCCGCAGCAGCTGTTTCAGCATCTTCGCGGTCAATCCGATCCCTCCCAGGAGTCCATGCCCAGGGCCTCCTCGTCCTCATCCTCGTAAGGGACGCCGGCCGGCCGCCCCACAAGGCGCACCCGCACCTCCTTCACCGCGCGTTCGGAGGCGGCCGTCACGGTGAACTCGGCCCCCGGGACCTCGAAGGATTCCTCCGCCGCGGGGATCCTCCCCGCGAGCGAGATGAGCATCCCCCCCAGGGTCGAGTAGTCCCCCTCCGGGAGGGAGATCCCCATCTCCTCCTCGAACCTGCCGACTTCCATCCTTCCGGGGACGAGGAAAACGCCGGTGGAGATTTTTTTATAATATTCCATCCCCCGGTCGTATTCATCCTCGATCTCCCCGACGACCTCCTCCACGACGTCCTCCGCGGTGACGATCCCCGTCACGCCTCCGTACTCGTCGACGACGACGGCGAAGGATGTCCCCGCTTCCTGGAACTTGCGCATCAATTCGTCGATCGGCATCAACTCGGGAGCATAGAGGGCCTTCCGCATGAACGGCCGGATGGGGGCGTCCGGCGGCTGTCCCACGGTGTCGATCACGTGGAGGAACCCGACGACATGGTCGATCCGCTCCCGGTACACCGGGTAGCGGGAATAGCCGCTCAAGGAGGCAAGGGCGGCGACGTCGCGGCAGGCGCTCTCCTCCGGGAGAGCCACGACGGTGACGAGGGGCCGGAAGATGTCCACGACCTTCTTCTCCCCGAAATGGAAGACCCGGCGCACCATCGCCCGCTCGTGTGCCTCCACATCCGACCCGGAACGGCTCATCTGCAGGATGAGGCGAAGCTCCTCCCGCGTGACCATCCCGTGGAGGGGGGGGGCCCCGCCGAACGGGCGGGACAGGACGCGCGCGAAAAACGCCGTGACCGCGACGAGCGGGTAGAGCATCAACTCGGAGAACCAGATGAACCGGGCGGCCGGACCTATCAAACGGTCCGCCCGCGGCTGGGCGAAGCTCTTGGGCACGATTCCCCCGAGGAGGATCACCAGGGGGGTGATCACTCCCACGGCGATCCACGCCGCCCCGTCTCCATAGCGCGGGAGAAGGTGGGAGGTAGTGAGGACCGTCCCCAGGACAAGGAAGATGTTCTGTCCCGTCAGCGTGGTTGCGAGCGCGCGGTCCGGGTGCTCGAGCAGCTTCAGGGCGGTCGTGGCCCCGCGTTCCTCCCGGCGCGAGCGGTCCATGAGCTTGTGGCGGTCGGCGGAGACGAGGACCATCTCCGCGCCGTTGAACAGCGCCTGCATCAGGAGACAGAGCGCGATGACGAGGGCGAGGTTCACGGTTCAGGCCGTCCCTTCCGCGATGTTGCGCACGCAGACCTCGACGATCCGGATCCCCCTCACCCTCTCCACCGTGAACCGGAAGGGCCCCAGAACGATCGAGTCGCCCCTTCCGGGGAGCCTGCCGAACTCGTGGAGGAGCAGACCGGCCACCGTGTCCCATTCCTGGTCGGGGAGGCCTGCCTGGAAGGCGTCGTTGAACCGGTGGATCGGCATCTTCCCCAGGACGCCCCAAGAGCCGTCCGGCCGGGGAACCAGCTCCTTCTCCTCCCGGTCGTGCTCCTCCCGGATCTCCCCGAAGAGCTCCTCGAGCACGTCCTCCAGCGTGACGATCCCGACGATCTCCCCGAACTCGTCCACGACGAGTGCGAGATGCACCTTGAGGCGCTGGAACTCGCGCAACAGGAGGGGGAGCTTCTTCGAGGTGGGAACGACGAAGGGGGGCTTGAGCAGTCCGGAGAGCGGCGCCTCCTCCTCCCCCTCCGCCGGGGGCCGGAGGAGGTCCCTGAGGTAGAGGATGCCGAAAACGTCCCTCCGTTCCCCGCGGTAGACGGGGATCCGGGATCGGCGGTACTTGCGGAACTGCGCCAAGAGCTCCGGCCGGGGGATGTCGACGGGCACCATGAACACGTCGGCGATGGGGGTCATGATCTCCCCCGCCCGCTGGTCGGTCAGCTCGAAGATGTTGTGGATGAGCTCCCTCTCCCCCGGGTCGAGCGTCCCGCTCTCGCCGCTCACGTCGACGAGTGCCCGGAACTCCCGCTCGGTGAACGCCGCCTTCTTTCCCGCGACCTCCCCTCCCCCCAGAAGGCGCAGGATCCCCTTGGCCATAATCTCCATGAGGAAACGTACCGGTGCGACGATGCGGGAAAAGAAGAGGAGCGGGCGGGCGGAAAAGGCGGAAAAGGATTTGGCTCTCGGCCACACGATGCACTTGGGAGTGATGTCCCCCAGGATCAGGATCGTGAGGGTCCCGGCGGCAAGCGCGACGATCTCGCCGTACGCCGGGATCATCGGGATCAGGAGGGCGGCGATCACGGAGGAGAGGGAGACGTTGACGAGTTCGTTGCCGATGAACATCGTGGCGATCAGCCGGCTCGGCGTCTCGAGCATCTTCCCGATCACGTCCGCCATCCGGTTTCCTTCCTTTTTCCATCGCATGAGGTCGACCCGCCGGAGCGCGAAGAACGCCGTCTCCGAGGCCGAGAAAAAGGCCGAGGCGATGATCAGGAGGGGAATCAGGAGAAACTTCATGGGGAGTTTACATCCCGGCGCGCCGCACTCCACCCGACAACCTCGAACTTCCGGGGGTCGGGAAGATCCGCCGGGTACGGGTCGATATCCTTCACTGCTTCTTCCGCGTTCCCCGGGCCGCTTTCCTGCGTCCCCCCGCCGCCGGGGTCATCTGCCCTTCCGCCCCGCCGCGAAACGGATTTTTCTTCAGCGCCTTGGAGACAACCTCGTCCATATTGTCCACCAGGGTGAACGTGAACCGCCTCGCTTCGCTGCGTGGAATCTCCTCCAGATCCTTCCGGTTCTGTCCGGGCACGATGATCTCGGTGATCCCG
>DATEXR010000306.1 GCA_035256765.1 Candidatus Deferrimicrobiaceae bacterium
TGGACCGGAAGCCGCGGACCGGGATTCGTTCCGGAAGGAGCCTTCATGGACGCGCCGTCACCCTGCGGAGCGCCCGCATTCCGGACCGGAGAAGTCACAAGAAAACGGGCGTCCCGGATCGGGACGCCCGTGGAAAGGACCCATCGATTCGAACTTGGTCGCCGGAGAAACGCTCTCCTTCCCTCGTCAGGTGCCGTGGCACAGGGTGTTGTTGAAGCACCCGGATGGGGTGCCCGCCGCAGGAGCGGTGGACGACGGGATCACGTTACCAAGCCCGCGTTGCGTGGCAGGCTGGGATATCGGTGCTGGTGTTGGTGGGCATGCAGGACCCGGTTCCTGCCGTTGCCCCGGGGACGTAGGTCTGCACAAGAGTGGACCCACCTCCGATCGTCACGGATGCCTGCGTGTCGATGCTCGTCGTTACGAGGTTGTCGAAGTGCGCCCCGACCGCCGGATCCGCCAGCTTCGTCGTGTCGTGGCACACGACGCAGGTAGGAATGACGTCAGGGAGCAGGAACGGAAAGAAAAACACATGAAATTCATGAAAACCTGAGAAGTACCCGTTGAACTGACCTGTCCCGGAGGCGTGGCAAAGGGTGCAGTCCGCATTCACGTTGATCGAGCCCGTCTGCCAGGTCGGGGTCTGCTGTCCGCCGTGGCAGCTCACGTTCGTGCAGGTCAGCGCCACGTTGTCGAAAGAGGGGGTTCCTGACTTGGCGTTGAAGAAGAATTGGAAGACAACTTCCCCGGGGGGCACCCGAAGGGCGTCCTTGCCGGGACGGGCGTTCGCCCGATCATAATGCCCTGCGGTTCCCGACCCGAGTCCGTTGTGGCAACTGTCGCAAACTCCCGTCACCCCCGCCAAGGCGTTGTGGGTCGCGTGTCCTCCCTCGACGTTTGGATAGGAGGTCCCGCTCGGAGGTTCGGTGTGGCAGGAACTACAAACGAGGAACGTGAGGGGAGAGCCGGCGACGTGGCAAGTCCGGCAGGCAGGCGCTGTAGCCAGGGGAGACGGCGGATCGATCCCGTGGCAGTTGGCGCATACCGCGGCAAAGGTGTTGTCCGTCGCCTGAAAATGTTCGGGCGTAGGGAAGGGGACCGCGTGGATCCCGAGGAACGTCGGTCCGCCCGCGTGGCATCCCTGTCCGCTGCGGGAGGAAAGGAAGCAGGAAACCCCGGAGATCCCGCCCGATTGCGAGGCATTCGTCACGGAACCATGGCAGGAGACGCAGATGCTCCCGTCCGGAAGGGCGAAGCGGGGATGGGAGGCGATCCATCCCGCGGGATGGTTCCCCTGCTCGTTGACCAGGGAGAGTCCCGAGGTCGTGGTGCTCGTGGAGCAGCCGCCCGCGGCGAGGGCGACGAAAACGATCAATAGGATCGGCCACAGGGCACGAGGCTCATTGGCTTTCGGCATTCCCGCTCTCCTCCGTCTTTGCATATTCATCTATCGCTGCCGGATCCCCTCTTCACCGGTGACAGGCGCGGCATTTCGTATCGTTCTTGTTTCCGTGGCACCGGAAGCACGAGCCGGGGTCGAGCCGCCCGTCGATCTGGTGCAGCACGATGTAATCCCCCCGGTGCGGGAGAACCCGGTCCGGCCGGTCCCCCATCTTCGTGTTCGGCTTCCGTTCCTCGTTCCGGACGTGGCACGTCTGGCAGAACGACGGGACGTGGCATGACGCGCAGAGGTTCTGCCCCTGCGAGGCATACATCGAGTGCTCCCGGATGAACACGATCGAATGGCGGAAGGTCTCATACGGCTTGAGCGCCCCCGTGGAGACGTTCTCGTGGCACTCCCGGCAGTCGACCCGACGCGCGGCCAGTTCCTCCGGGTGCTTCGGGGGAACGGATGCCGTCGGGGAAACCATCGAGCAACCCATGAGCATGGCAAGGGCGACCGCCCCTGCAACGATCGCGAACGCGTTTCGGCGCATCGTCACTTCCCTCCCGTGGTGGTGCCCAGATCCAGCGAGGCCTTGATCAGCCCGACGTAATCCTCCGTGAACCTCGGGCTGCGGGTGTACGTCACGTCCCCGGACACCTTCAGATACGGAAGCACCTGATACCCGGCGGATCCCACGACCTGGTAGGCATCCTTGATCCCGACGATCTGTCCCTTGTACCGCTGGGTCAGGCCGTCCAGGGAGAAACGCCATCCCGCGGGGGTGTACGTCGCGAAGGCCCGGTACTCCTGATATTCGTTCTCGTCCCGGTCCGCGGATACGACGGCCGCCGACAGGCCGGCCACGTCTTTCAGGTCGTTGTAGGCGTAGCGCAGTCCCGCCTCGAACCGGGTGGCGTCTCCCGGGTCGCTCCGGTCATGGCGGATGTTCTTCCCTCCCAGTTCCACCGTCAGCCCCTCGGCGACCTTGAGGTCGACGATGGCAAAGAGGACCTGCACCTCGTCGGTGTTGTCGATCGCCGGGGATAGAAAAGCGGAATGCAGCGCCGTCTGGAAGAGGTCCTTGTATCGATACCCTTCGTACCCCACCGCCAGGTCGAGGCGGGGGTAGGGCGTCACGCGCAGGACATACCGTTGCGAGGCAAGAGCGCTCGTGGAGGAGTTGTAGGCGACTCGTCCCGTGAGCTCCACCGGGGTGAACGGCTTCACCCAGAAATCTCCTCCGACCGTCTTCCGGTCGTCCCCCCGGAAGTCCCCTTTCTCCTTGAGGTAGGTGACCCCGATCTCGGCGAACCCCGCCCGGGCGAAGAAGAGACGCCCTCCGTAGATCGAGTCCCCCGTCTCCGTGGAACTGATCGTCCTTTCGACGGGAATCCCGCCGAAGACGGAGAGGCCGAACCCCACCGGGGTCCTCGTCTTCAGGAATATCCCGTCCAGGATCTCGGCCGCGGTTCCTTCCGTGAAGAAGAAGCGGCCGAGGCGCATCTCCGCGTTCCCCGTCGGGTGAAGGTACTGGACGTAGGCGCTGGCGATATCGCCCCCGAGGCCGTCGTCATCCGTGTCGTCTCTCAGATCAAGACGGCCCCACCCGTAGAAATGGAAGGAAAGAGGCTTCCCCCCCAGATTGCTCGCGTCCCCCGAGAGGTACTCGTACAGGGGAGCGAAATTCCGGTCACCCCCTCCCGGGATCTCCCTCTGGTAGGAGAGAAGATAGGTCCGGGAGGAAAGAGTGATGTCTGCGGCCCGGCAAGGATCGGGAAGAAGGACTGGCAGGAGAAGGAGAAGGACCGCGCAACAAAGGCCCATCCCCAGGCGCGGGCTCACCCCGTGTCGAAGATCTCGCATCGCTTTCCCCCGTCGTACAGTCGTTACGAACCGGTTATCGCCGGATATCCCGGGGAAACGACCCCCCGAAGACGCTCGCCGTCCCCCGGCGCCAGGGAGAATCCGCTGTTGCCTTGCTTCTCTTCCTGCTTTATATTCGAGAACGGTTATCACGCAACGGATGCGCTACGACGGACATGGGAAAAGCGATAAGAAAAACAATGTTTTGCGAATATGATGGTGGCCGGAAATCTCAAAATTCGCAGACATATTACCGTACAGGTATTGCTATTCTCCGCGCCGGATGGCTGGCACAGAAAACCCCTGTTTCGTACGGGCTGCCGTGTTTTCGCGCCGATAAAACGGGGCAAGTATACCATCGCTGGACGAACATACAAATAAAAAAAATCGGGAGACGATATGAACTATCGCAACGGCCTGACGATCGCCGCCGCCTTTTTTTTCCTGGCCCTCTCCTCCTCTTCGCACGCCTTCATGAAGGAGGGTTGCGCCAGCGGGGAGTGCAGGGATTGCCACCGACTGACGCGCGAGGAAGCGGGGAAGATGCTGGAAGGGGCGGTCGACAACGTCCTGACGGTCGAGGAAAGCGTCGTCGGGGGGCTTTGGGTCGTCGACATCGAGAAGGGCGGAAAGCGGGGTCCCGTCTACATCGACTTCTCGAAACAATATCTCGTCAGCGGCCAGATCATCAAGCTCGCCACGAGGGAAAACATCACGGAAAGCCGGCTCATGAGGCTGAACACGGTGGACGTCTCCACCATCCCGCTCGGAAACGCCATCGTGATCGGGAATCCGGAGGCGAAGCGGAAGATCATCGAATTTTCCGACCCGGACTGCCATTTCTGCGCGAAGCTCCATGAGGAGGCGAAGAAGGTGGTGGCCGAAAACCCCGACGTCGCCTTCTTCGTGAAGCTCTATTCCCGGAACAACAACCCGCGGACGGTGCAGAAGGCGTTCTCCGTCCTCTGCGGAAAGAAGAACGCCCCCAAGCTCCTGGATGACGCTTTTGCCGGAAGGAAGCTTCCCCCGCCGAAGTGCGCCACCGCCGCCGTGGAGGAGACGGCGCGTCTTGCCGCCCGACTGCAGATCCGGGGAACGCCGACGATGATCCTTCCCGACGGGCGAATCGTCAACGGATACCGGGATGCGGACACCATCCTCAAGCTGCTTAAGGAAAACGCGGCGGAAGCGCAGAGGAAATAGGCAGGTCATGGCCCCCAAGAGGGCGGGAGTCCGGGGAACCTGATATAATCCGGGGTGCCCGCCTGCGGCCCAAAGGAGACCCCATGAAACGGCTGTGCGTACCCCTCGCCGCCGGAGCGATCCTGCTTTTCACCGCGGTTCCTCCGGCCCCGGCCTACCAGAAAGACGCCGGCCCCGCCAAGGAGTGCACCGAGTGCCACACCATGAGCCCGGCGGAGGCGGGAAAGGCGCTCGGCAAATTCGTGGACAACGTCGTCGGCGTCGTGCCGGGGCCGTTCCCGGGAACGTGGGAGGTCGACGTGGAGAAGGGGGGGAAAACGTACCCCCTCTACCTGGACTACTCGGGAAAATACCTCTTCAACGGCCAGGTCATCCGGATGAGCGACATGGAGAATCTCACCGGCTTGCGCTACATCGACCTGAACCGCATCGACGTCTCCGCGATCCCGCTCGGGGACGCGGTCGTCATCGGGAACCCCGAGGCGAAGCACAAGGTCATCGTCTTCGACGACCCGGACTGTCCCTGGTGCAATAAGCTCCACGGCGAGATCAAAAAGGTCGTGGCGCGCGATCCCGGGGTGGCCTTCTTCGTCCGCGTATATTCGCGCAACAACAACCCTGCGTCCATCCGCAAGGCTCTCTCCATCGTCTGCGGGAAGAAGGAGGCCGCGAAACTCCTGGAGGACGCCTTCGCCGGGAAGGAGCTTCCCCCCGGGGACTGCAAGACGAACGCGGTGGAGGAGACCGCGACGCTGGCCCGGAAGCTGGGGATCCAGGGGACGCCGGCGATGATCCTTCCCGACGGGAGGCTGATCAGCGGCTACCTGCAGGCCGACGCGCTGCTCGAGCTTCTCCGGCCGGAGAAGTAGCGCACGACAGCTCCTTGCAGAACCTGCTGCATTTCCTCGAGGCGTATCTGAAGACAGGGTCCGCCCTGGCCTATGCGGCCGTCTTCGTCGGGGGAGTGCTCATCAGTTTTACCCCATGCGTCTACCCCGTCCTCCCCATCACGGTCGGATATATCGGGGGGAGAAGCCCGGGATCGAAAACGAAGGGCTTTTTTTTGAGCCTGTCCTACCTCCTGGGGATGGCGGCCATGTACGCCGCGCTCGGCAGCGCCGCGGCGCTCACCGGCCGGGTCTTCGGCCAGACGACCGCAAGCCCGTGGACCAACATCGTCGTCGGGGCCGTCTGCCTCCTGATGGCGCTCTCCCTGCTCGACGTCTTCCACGTGCCGCTCCCCGCCTTCCTTTCGGGCGCTTCGCCCGGGAAGAGGCGCAGCGGGATGCTCGGCGCCTTTGCCGTCGGGATGGCGTCCGGGCTCGTCGTGGGACCCTGCACCGCGCCGGTCCTGGGCGCCCTCCTCGTCTACGTGGGGGCGAGGCAGAACGTCCTGTTCGGGGCGTCCCTCCTGTTTGTCTTCGCCCTCGGGATGGGCTCCCTTCTGCTTGTCATCGGGACGTTCACGGGCCTGCTGGCCAACCTGCCGAAACCGGGGAGGTGGACGGAAATCATAAAGAAGGGGTCCGGGTTCTTCCTGATCCTCGTGGGGGGATACTTCCTGGTGGAAGCAGGGAAACTGCTCGTATGATCACCGGGCGGGATACGGAATGAGGACGAACGGGAAAATCGCGGCGGCGTTGACCCTATTGCTGCTGGCCGATGCGGGGCTGGGGGCGCTGCGAACGGCGGCCCGGGGAGGTTTGCCGGCTTTCGCCGCCTCGTCCGGCAAGCCGGAGTGGGTGGACTTCACCCTGCCGGAGGCTGGCGGCGGCCAGGTGTCCCTGAGTCGGTTCATCGGAAAGAAGCCGGTGCTCCTCATCTTCTGGGCCACCTGGTGCCCCCACTGCAACGAGTCGGTCCCGGCCATCAACAGGATGCACTCGGGGCCCCCGACCAGGGATACGCTTGCGATCCTCGCGCTGGACTACATGGAGAGCCGGGAGAAGGTGCGGGCCTTCATCGAGAGAAAGAAGGTCGCCTTCCCGGTCCTGCTGGACAGGAGCGGCAGCGT
>DATEXR010000307.1 GCA_035256765.1 Candidatus Deferrimicrobiaceae bacterium
TTCGGCCCGTACGGCGCGTTCCGGTTCCCGTCGGTCACGCGGAAGACGGAAACGGTCCTGGCGCCCACCGCCGCCGCGATGTGCAAGGGGCCCGTGTCGGGCGCGAGGAGATACCCGCAATAGCGGAAAAGCGCAGCGAGCTCCTTGAGGGAGAGCCGGGGGAGCAGCTCCACCCTTATTCCGGCCCTCTCGCGGATCCTCACGGCCTCGTCCCGCTCCTCCGCGCTCCCCCAGGAGAGGAGGACGCCCAGCCGGGGGTACCGGGCCCGAAGGGCGCGGACCGCCCCGGCCCAGAACGCGGGGTCCATCCGCTTGGTGCCCCAGGTCGTGCCGTGGTGAACGACCACAACCGGCGACGCGCCGGGCGCGAGTTCCCGCACGGTGCGCCCCGCTAGATCCTCCTCCGCGGGAGAGGTCACGATGTCCGTCTCCAGCGCGCCGAGGTCGAACCGGCCGCCGAACGGGGCGGCCACGACCCGCAGGTATTTCTGGCTGATGTGGCGGTCCTCCGGCCGCAGCGCGATCTTCCGGTTGGTGAAGAGGAGATTCGGGACCTCCCGCACCCCGTGCCGGTCGAAACCGTACCGCAAGGGGGCGCCCGAGAGGCGGGTCACGACCCCGCTCTTGGCGTTCCCCTGGATGTCGAAGGCGAGGTCGTACTTCCCGTGGCGCAGGTTCCGGACCGCCTCCCCGGCTTCCCGGCGGGCATCCCGGGCCGACCACCGCCTCTTCCACGCCTTGAGGTCAAGAGGGATCACGCGGCGCAGGCCCGGATTCCCCTCGAGCAGGGGGGCGAACCGCCGGTCGACCACCCAGTCCACCTGCGCTCCGGGGGCCTCCTTGCGGAGGTAGTCGACGACGGGAAGGGCGTGGGCCACATCCCCCAGCGCCGAGAGTTTCACCACGAGGATCCTCCGGAACCCCGGCGGCCCCATCTCACCGGACCTCCGCCATGAGTTCGCGCGCCGCCGCGATGACCATGTCGGCGGTGACCCCCACCATGCATTCATGCCCCCGGTCGCACTCCCTCCGGTGGCAGGAGGAGCAGTCGACGTCCACCCGGACGATCCTCGCCTTTTTTGTCCACGGGGAGGTCTTCCGCCAATCCGTGGGTCCGAAAATGGCCACCAGGGGGACACCGAACGCCGCCCCGATGTGCATCGGCCCGGAGTCGTTCGTCACCAGGAACGAGCAGGAGGCAAGCAGGGCCATCACCTCCCGCACCGTGGTGCGCCCGGCGAGATTCACCGCCTTGCGGCCCATCGCCGTCTCGATCTCCGCGGAAAGAGGCGCCTCCGGGACCGACCCCATCAGGACGACGGCGGCGTTCCATTCCTCCGACAGGGTGTCGGCCACCTTCGCGAACCGGTCCGGGAACCAGCGCTTCGCCGACCCATAGGTCGCTCCCGGGTTGATCCCCACGATCCTCCTCCCCTCGGGGACGCCCAGCCCGGCGAGCCGGGAACGCATCGACTGCCGTTCCTCCGCGGTCACCCGCAGCAGCAGCCGGGGTGCTTCCGGGCGGGGAACCCCGAGCTCCGCGAGGAGCCGCAGGTAATATTCCGCGTGATGCAGGGAGAGGATCTCCTCCGTCACCGGGACGGGGTGCGAGAGGAGCAGCCGCCTCCCGTCCGTCGCATACCCCATCCTTTCCGGTATGCCGGCGAGAAAAGCGAGAAGCGCGGCGTCGATGGCGTTCTGGAGCAGGACGGCGGCTTCGTATCCGCCTCTCCGCAATTCCCCGGCCTTCCGGAGCATGCCGATGGCCCCGGCGTGCGCGCCCTCCTTGTCGTACACCTCGATCCCGTCGATGTCCGGGTGAT
>DATEXR010000308.1 GCA_035256765.1 Candidatus Deferrimicrobiaceae bacterium
AAGAAAATTCAAGGCCCGGGAAGTCGCCCGGGCCTTCGTTGGCGGGAAAGCGAATACTCCCCACCCCTGGAGAATATTCTTCACGGCATCGGCTTCCGGGGGACACACGTTCCGGGAGTTTCCTGTCGCACTTCATCAATACCATTGTGATATTGGATTTCCCGGTCAGGTGGCACAGGAAGTGCTTGCATGTAGTGGAGATATCGATCCGGAAGGGGACGGCCATGTCGAAGAGGGCAGGAGGAGACGAAAACATGCACAGGACGACAGGGGGAACGAACGGAGGAACGGATCCCGGCCGCGGGAGGGGAAAGCGCCTCCCTCTGATCGCGGCGGCCATCCTTGCGGGGGTGGTTGCGCTCGGGGCGGCGGGATGGCTCGGAGGCATCTTCCCGAAGACCTACGCGGAGATCGCGAAGTCGGCCGGGGTCGTCGAAACAGCGGACGTGGTGAAGATCCCCCTCAAGGCGCTCGATTCGAGCAAGGCGCTCTTTCTCCAGCAAGAAGTCGACGGACGGCAGCTTTATTATTTCGCGCTGAAAAGTTCCGACGACGCGTATCGCGCCGCCTTCGACGCGTGCAACGGCTGCTTCCGGACGAATCTTGGGTATCGCCAGGAGGAAGACCGGATGGTGTGCAACAAATGCGGGGTGGCGTTCCCCTCGGTGCGGATCGAGGAAATCAAGGGGGGGTGCAACCCCCATCCACTGGCGCGCAAGGTGGAAGGCCAGTACCTGGTGATCCGGAAGGGCGACATCGCAGCCGGGAAGAATTACTTCCCCGGCAATCGATCGTAGGGGCGGGGGCTGCGCGATGAACATCCGCAAACTGGCCTGGAAGAACCTGTTCCGGAGAAAATCCCGTGCGGTGTTCACCGGCCTCGGGATCTTCCTCGGGATCGGGACGTTCGTCGCCCTCTCCTCCCTCACCATGCAGATGGAGGGGGCGGTGCGCGACAAGCTGGACCGGTTCGGGGCGAATATCCTCGTCGTTCCCCGGACGGAACAGCTATCGCTG
>DATEXR010000309.1 GCA_035256765.1 Candidatus Deferrimicrobiaceae bacterium
ACCACCTGAAAGCGCATCTGGACCGGATTTTCGATTTCGTGCGGGTCGAGTACGAGATGCTCAACCTGCCGCCCCTTCGGATCTACGAGGCAAGGAAATAACGGCGGGTCGCCCGCTTCCCACCGCCGGAGCCGCGTGCCGCCCCTGTCAGCGGACGGGGAACCCCCCGGTCGCAAGACGGCGGAATACGATCCCGGCCAGCAGATAAAGGACAGCGCCCGCGGCAACGGTGGCGTGGAACCCGATCCAAAGGGCTCCGATCGAGGCGACGGACGCCCCCGCCACGGAGAAGAATCCGTTCACGCCCCACGCATAGGGGATCGCCGGAGAACCCGCCCTGGCCATCCGGGACAGGGCCAGGGGGAACGGCATCCCCATCAGGAAGGCCGCCGGGGCGAGGGTGGCAAGGAAGGCGAAAAACCTCCATCCCGCCCCCTTTTCCAGAAGACAGGGAGTCCCGTGGAAGAGGGCGAGAAACCCCGCCATGGCAAGGATGGCGATCCCCGGGAACACCCATCTCCTCATGGTTTTCGACGACTCTAACTTCCCGGAAACAGCGCTTCCGATTCCCGACAGCAGGGGGAATCCCCCAACGGCCGCCGCGGCCGCCCGGATGGGATCCCCCAAAAGGAGAATTCCGATCTTCAGGAAGGTGAGCTCGATCAGCATGTACCCCAGGCCGAGAGCGGAGAAGTAGGCCGCCACGGGGAGCCCGCCGCCGCTTCCCCCCTCCGGGGTGAACGGAAGGGGAAGCAAAAGGAAGACCGCCGCAAGCGCTACCGACACGGCAAGGGATAACACGAGAAAGACCACCCCCCATTCCACGAAAGGTACCCACTGATCTCCGAGTATCCGCCGAAACTCCGGTAGGGAACGCAAATTGAGGAACCGGTGGAAATACGGGGAGTCGTCGGTGACGGGACGCAGGTCGAAAAGGGAGGCGGCATCGCCTCCGGAGGTCGGCCCCTCCAGGGCGCTGCGCACCGCATTCCGGAAACCCGCTTCTTCCCCGGAGGTCCCGCCCGTCGGGGGCTCCCTCTCCGGCCACACCACCGTGAACCCCGTTTCCCTGCAGAATCGTCCCGCCGCGGCCAGCTCGTCCGGGGAAAACGGAATCTTCCGCGCAACCACGACGAAGGAACCCCATCCCCGGACGACGACGAAACGCCCCGGCGCCGGCAGACCCTCCCGGTCCAACTCCACGCGGATCGTGTTCAGGACCTTCACGCTCTCTCGCGGGGGGGATTTGAGCCACCCGGACACGGCGAGCATCCCGCCGTCGGTCAGTTTCGAGAGGGTGGACCGTATCCCCTCCCGGGTAAGAAGGTAGGTTTCCCCGGTTGCGTGAATTCCGAGGGAGGAAAACGCCAGCGAGGAGACGTCCGCGAGTTCGATGATGTCGAACTTCTCCCTGCTCCGGGCGAGGAAATTCCGCCCCCCTTCTTCCCGGACCTCCACCCGGATCGCCGCAGGCGTCCCGCCGCCGAATTCCGCCAGGTCGTCTTCGATCATCCTCGCCAATTCCGCCGCCGGCTCCACGACCGTTACGGAGGAAGCCCCGTGTTTTGCGGCCATCAGGATCCCCTCCGTCCCCCGGAGGCCGAACTGCGCCACCGCGGGACGGCCCGCCATCCGGTAGGGAAGGGCGGCGGGGAGAAAGCCGAGATAGGAGGGCGGGCTCTTCCCCCCCCCCCGGGGGACGATGCCGCGAAGCTCCCCGTCGGCGAACAGGGCCGCCTGCGGAGGGATCTCCCCCTCGAACCGGAAGCTCAAACCCGGAGCGTTGTGAATTCCCGGGGAGTACACCGCCCGGAAATCCCCGGAGATGCCGTATCGCACGGAAAGCGTCCTCGCCTCCGGAAGCTTTCGCGCGATCGCGAGGTCCTTGTAGGGCGACAGCGACAGGACAACAGGGGGGATCAAAAGGAGCAGCAAGGAGAGGCCTCCGGTGAGGAGGCGTCCCGCCTGGAGACGCCCTCCCGGATGCGCAAGGACGAATGCGGAAGCGAAAAGCCCCAGGACGAGGGAAACGCGCAAAAGCGATTCGGTCGGAACGAGAGAGAATGCCGCGAGGGAGAGAACCGCCCCGGCTGCCGTTCCGGCGAAGCTTGCGGCGTATACCGCTCCCACCCTCCCGAGACCGAAAGAGAGCGGCACCCCGACCGCTGTTCCGGCCAGGAAAAACGGGATGGCGAGGAGGAAGAAAAACAGAGCGAACGAGGTCCAGGAAGAAGGATGCCACAAGAGGAGGAAGGGGTCGAACGGAACATGCTGGGAAAACCGGAACGCAATCTCGTACGAAGGCGCCGCGAGTAGAACCGCCCAGGCGAAGACCTTTTCCGGCTCTTTCGCGATCCGCGGACGCAGCAGGTGGAGGGCGACTCCGGAGGCGCCGAAACCGAGCATCGCCTGGGCGATGACCAGGGGCACGAAATGCGGCCAGAAGCGGACGGAGAGCAGGCGGATCAGGAAGATCTCGTCCGCCATGGCTGCGGCGGAGAGGAAGAACACCGCCGGGACGATCCGGCCATGCGCTGCGTCAGTGCCCAAGGAGGCGCACGAAAACCACCGGGAGGACGTTGCGCTGGGAAAGTGCGCCATCGGCGCCCTTCTCGAGGTACACGAGGTTCTGGGTCAGGAAGGGTCCCCCGACCGGCATGATCATTCTTCCCCCGTTCCGCAGCTGGCTCAGCAGGGGGGGCGGGATGTGGCCCCCCGCGCACGTGACGATGATGGCGTCGAAGGGGGCCTTCTCCTTCCAGCCG
>DATEXR010000310.1 GCA_035256765.1 Candidatus Deferrimicrobiaceae bacterium
GGTGGTTCGCCGCGCGTCCCTCGGGCACGGAGGACGTTTACAAGATATACGCCGAGAGTTTCCTGGGAGCGGACCACCTGCGCCGGATCCAGGAAGAGGCGCAGTCCCTCGTGGCGAAGGTTTTCGCGGGAGGGTGACGGGCGTCGTCCCCGATCGGCGGAAGAGAAGGAAAAGCGGGGAAAAAAGCGAAAGGGGGATGGAAGCCATGAAAAAATCGATGGGCGCGAGGACTCTCGTCTTTCCCACGCCGGTATGGGTGGTGGGAACGTACGACAAGGAGGGAAAGCCCAACGTGATGGCCGCGGCGTGGGGCGGGATCTGCTGCTCCCAGCCTCCCTGCGTGGCCGTTTCCCTGCGGAAGGCCACCTACACCTACGGCAATCTGATGGAGCGCAAGGCGTTCACGGTGAACGTCCCCTCCGAGGCAAGCTGTCGCGAGGCGGATTACATCGGCATCGTCTCCGGGAGAAACGTGGACAAGTTCGCCGCCACGGGGCTTACACCCGTGAGGAGCGAACTCGTGGACGCCCCCTATGTGAAGGAGTTCCCCCTCGTCCTGGAATGCAAACTGCTGCGGACCGTGGAGATCGGGCTGCACACCCAGTTCATCGGGGAAATCATCGACGTGAAGGCGGACGAATCCGTTCTCGGGGAAGGAGGCCTCCCCGACATCGAAAAGGTAAAGCCGATCGTCTACGCGCCGGAGATCCGATCGTACCACGGAATCGGCAGGAACCTCGGCAGCGCCTACTCCCTCGGGAAGACGATCGGGGGAAAAGGCTAGCCGGCCCGGTCCTCTTTGCCGCCGAATGCCGGAAGGGGAAACGGATGGGAAACGCCGGGAAGGGAAAAATCGAACTCGTCGACAGGGTGCTGAAGGGCGAGCCGGTGGAAAGACCGCCGCTCTCCCTCTGGTACCATTTCGGCGTGCAGTACGGGGACGGTCCGCGGTTCGCCCGGCTTGCGCTCGACTCCTTCCGCCACTACGACCTCGATTTCCTCAAGGTGATGAACGACTACTTCTACCCCATGCCGGAAGGGCTCGACGCCGTCCGGAGCGGCGCGGACCTAAGGCGTGTCGCCGGTTTCGACGTCGGGGACTCGCCCTGGCGGGAACAGTTCCGGGCGCTGGAGGTCATCAGCGCGGAGCTGGAAGGAGAAGCCTATTTCCTCGACACGGTGTTCGACCCATGGAACACGTTGAAAAGAGCCCTGGCGGGGGAGAACATCGGGGATTTGATGGACAGCGAGCCGGAGGCCGTTCAGGAAGCCCTGGGGGTCATCACGGAGAATCTGATCGCCTATTGCCTGAGATCCCTCGACATCGGCTCGGCGGGGATCTTTCTGTCCGTCCCGGCTTCCCGGGAGTTCATGACCCGGGAGCAGTTCCTGACTTTCGGGAAACCGTTTGCGAGCCGTCTCCTGGAGGCGGTTTTCCGGCGCGGGAGGATGAACGTCGCCCACATCCACGGCGACGACCTCTATTTCGACGACTGCCTCGATTTCCCGGTCCACGTGTTCCACTGGTGGGACCGCGGTCCCGGGGGGCCCTCGTTATCGTCGGTCAAAGAGAGGATCCCCGGGTGCGTCATGGGCGGCATCGACCACAAGATCGTCACCCGGAAAACCTGCTCCTTCCTGCGCCAGCATGTGCGGGAAGGGAAAACGCTGGGAGGAAAGGACAGGTTCTTCCTGGCCAACGGCTGCTCCATCGACGCATCCGTCAATCCGCGAGCGATCCGGGCGATCGTGGAGGCGGCCCGGCTTTCCGGGTCGTAAGGCTCTTCCGAAGTCCGCCTTCCTCATCCGCGCCGGGACCGCGAGCCCGATCCAGCCGGGCGTATCGGGGAACGAACCGAGACCGCTCCCCAGGGCGACGATGTTCCCCCAGTATCCCGTGGCGGTCAGGTGGTCGCAAAAGAACAGCGCCATGCCCAGCAGGGCGATAAGGATCGTTGCCCAGTCGAGCCGCGACGCGCGTTCCTGGAGAAACCAGGCGCCGAAAAGCGCGGCGTGGATCGGTGCGGTGTACTGCAGCAGGATGACGTTGGCGGCGGCGGTCATCTTGTTGGCCACCACGTAGGAGATGACCGTGCACGCGTAGGCCAGGGCTCCGCCTACCTGGTCGAAGTCCCAGGAGAAGGACATCTTGCGGAAGACGGCACGGATCAGAACGGCCGCGATGGCGCTGCGCGTCCCGGCAATGGCCATCGGGTGCCAATGGATCCACTTGACGAGGGTTCCCTCCAGGCTCCAGAAAAACGCTGCGAGAAGGAGCAGGATCAGAGCCCAGGGACGATCCCGGTTCGATCGATCGTTTCGCAGGGACGAACATGGATTCATGGCCCACGCGTTCACGAAAGGCGGCATTTCTTTTCTTGCATTATTCCTTTATTTTTTGTTAGTCTTTTCCCACACCGCAATTATTTTTTTTATCTGGCAAAAAAAAGAAGAGGAGGACGCCATGAGTGTTCGAACTGCGAAAGGTCTGCTTGCTGTTTGCCTTGTTCTCTCCATCGGGTTTCTTTTTGGATGCGCCGGGATGGAGTACGCTCCCAAGAAGGGGATCGCGTACTACCACAGTGAATTGCCCGCCGCGGACAGGGCCTTGGCGGCAGCGAAAGCGGCCGGGAAGGACAAGGAATGCCCGGAGGCGTACAAGGATGCCGAGAAGATGAGAGACGATGCCTACAAGACGTACTGGGTATGCCGCACGGAAGAGGCGATCGCGCAGGCGAACAAGGCGACCGCCATGGCAAAAGGGCTCTGCCCCAAGCTTCCGTTGCCCGAGCCCATGAAGGTGACTGCTCCGCCTCCTCCCCCTCCGATGGCCGCACCCACCGCTTCCCTCATGGCGAGCCCCCCCTCGATCGATAAGGGGAAATGCGCGGATCTGACCTGGTCTTCGACAAACGCATCCGCCGTCTCGATCGACCAGGGGATCGGCAGCGTGGCGGCAGGCGGGTCCCGGCAGGTGTGCCCCCCCACAACCTTGCAATATACGGTCACGGTCATGGGAGAGGGCGGCACGAAGACGGCCTCGACGACCCTGACCGTGAATCCCCCGCCGGCCGCTCCCACGCCGATCGACAAACTGACCATTCATGTCAACTTCGATTACGACAAGTCGCAGATCCGGAAGACGGATGTCGGAGAACTTCAGAAGGCGCTCGCGTTCGTCAAGAAATATCCGGGGTACACGATCTCCGTGGAAGGGCACACGGATAGCAGGGGCAGCGATAAATACAACCAGGCCCTTTCCGAGAGACGGGCCGGGGCCGTGAAGAAATACCTGCTGGACAACGGTGCAACGGATGGCGACAAGATCAAGGCCGTCGGCTTCGGGGAATCCAAACCGATCGCGGATAATAAATCCGAGAAGGGAATGTTTGAGAACCGCAGGGTCGAGATCCTGATCTTTTCCCGATAGCGCGGTCGCGGTTTCACCGCAATCCTTCAAGGCACGGCATTCCCCCGGTGGGGGGGATGCCGTGCCTTTTCTTTTCCATCGGCGACGTCAAGCCCCCGGAACTGCCCCCGACGGATGGATTGGACCTGTCCCTCCGCTTCCGTATGGCTACTCCCTGACGCTCCATCCCGCGCGTACGGGCGACGCCAATCCATATTGTAAATATATGAAATATTATCAATAAAGACAATATTATATACTTTATTATCCAATCCTATGGTTCATATATGAAAATGCCTGTCACGCGGTGTTGCCATCCCATTCCGCCGCCTCCCGGTGCGGCTTCCGCAGGAAGGAAGCGAGCACGATGGCGAATCCCGTGGCCCCCGCGGCCATGAGGTAGGAACCGGAAAATGAGCCGGTCTGTTTCGCCACGATTCCCGCGATGCTCGGACCGAGGGTCTGGCCCGCGCCGAAGAAGAAGGTGATGATCGAGAACCCGGCCGCCGCGCGCGCGGGACCGAGGTAGTCGCCCACCGCCGCCGTCATGATCGTCGGAATGCTCCAGGCGGCGATTCCGTACAGGCCGATCGACAGGTAGAGGCCCCACATCCCCGGGTTTGCGCCGGCGAGGCCGTAGGAGATCGACTGGACCGCGAAGACCGCCATGAAACCCCCCTTGCGCCCGATCCGGTCCGAAAGCATCCCGAACAGGGGGCCGGAGAAGAGACTGAAGAACCCCACCCAGGCCCAGAACTTGCCCGCCGTGACTTCGGCCATCCCGCGCTCGGCGACCATCGTCGTGACGATGAAGGTTCCATAGATCATGTAGGTGAGCCCGAACAGAAGGTACAGGACCCCGAGGTGAACTACGATCCCGTTGCCCGCCGCCTTCCGCGGGAGAGCCGGGGTTTCCGCCCTGGGGTTGCCCGTTTCCCCGAGAGGCCGAAGGCCCAGTTCGGCGGGGGAGTCGCGCAGCAGCAGTCCCGCGGCGACGGCGATCGCGAAGGATATCGCGCCCAGGATCTGCCACCCGCTTCTCCAGCCGCCGGAACCCAGGCTTCGGTTGAGAAAGGGGACGAGCATGCCGGAGAAGATGATCGCCAGCCCGTTCCCGGCGAGCATGATCCCGGCCGCCCGGCCGCGATTGGCCCGGGTGAACCAGTGGGAAACCAGCACCATCATGGGGACGTTGGCCAGGCCGCTCCCGACGCCGGTCAGGAAATAGAGGACGAGAACGGGAACGAACCCCGTGCCGCGGCCGATGAGGACCATACAGACCGCGAGAAGGAAAAGGCCGGACGTGATCGTGCGCCGCCCTCCCCACCAATGCATCAGAAATGGCGACAGACCGACAGCCAGGAGGTACCCGGCGAAATTCCCGGTCCCGATGAACCCCATCTGGTCGTATCCCAGGTCCAGGGCCTTGCCCATCGAGGGAACCAGCATGCTGTATGCGAACCGGGCCAGCCCGAGGCAGGAGAAGACGGTCAATCCCCCGGCGAGGACGATGACCCAGCCGTAGTGGATCCGCGACGATTTCCCGAATTGGCCGTCCACATCCCCCCCGGAGATCCCATCCCACCAACTTTTTATACCAGACGTGGCGGGGATACGGACTGCGTATTTTGTCCGGCGTGGATTGGCCTGTCGGGTGCAAACTTCCCGAGATTATCGGGAGAGCGGAGGGAGGCCGGATGGTCCGGGAGGGTTTCGCCTTGGAGGGTTTCTCTTTCGATGTCGCAACAGACTCCTGAAATAGGTTCGCTTCACATGTTTCCCCTTCGCCTCCGCGATCCGAATCGACAGAGTTATCCGGTCTTTCGTAACGTCTCCGGAGGCGATGTCCGGGCCGAAGACGCCCGATTCGCCTCCCCATAGGGATGTTTCCCGGGAAAGGGCGAACAACAGGAGCAATACCGTCATGCGTAAAGTTTTGCGATGGAAGCGGTTCCGGTTCATTTCTTATTCCCCCCACATTTCCCAGACGTTCAGGATGATGGGCGAAAAGATAATCAGGACCACGGCGGGAAAGATAAAGACCACCAGCGGGAAGAGGAGTTTCACCGCCGCTTTCTGGGCTGCCGCCTCCGCCCGGTATCCTTCCCCTTCCAGCATCTTCGAGGAATGTTCGCGCAGGGCGCGGGAGAGGCCGACCCCCAGTCGTTCACCCTGGCGGACAAGATTGAGAAAGATCCGATAATCATCCAGCGGAACCCGCCTTCGCGATTTCTCCAGTGCTTCCTCCCGGGAGATTCCCAGCATCCGCGCGCGGGAGATCTCGTCCAGTTCCCTGGAGAGAGGGCCGTCCGGAATTGCGTGCGCAACCTCCCGGAAAGCGGAGTGGGATCCCATGCCCGCTTCCAGAAGGAGGGAAAAAAGGAAGGAGGCGACAGGAAGAGCGGAGCGGATCCTTTCCACCTGTTTTCTCGCTTGCTCCCTGACGGAAAAAAACAGAGTGACAAACCCGAGGCCCAGGCCGAGGAAGAAGGAAAGGATCGTGCTCGGGAAAGAAGGGTCGAACGCGATGGATACCGACAGGACAAAGATCCAGACGATTTCCCCCGCCAGCCATCCGCGCAGCGAGGTGACCAGCATTCCGCCGGGAATGGAAAATCCTTTCCCCTCGACCAGCCGGGACTGGGCTTTCCGATGCGCAGCCACCACCTGGTCCGGAAGCCGGGACACCCTGCCCGGGAAAGACGACCTCTGGAAGAACCGGACCATCAGAAAAAAGCCGATAAACAGAGGAATTCCGAAAGACAGGAATGGGATCGCCTTCATCGGTTTCCCGCCATGATCCTGCGGATGGAAAACCAGCCGAGAAGTTGCAGCACGGCGGCGATCGCCATCAAGGTTTTCCCTGCCGATGTTTCCCGGCATCGCGCGAGATATCCGGGTTCGATTTGCGACAGGACGGCGATGAACCCGGGGGGGAGGAGGGTCAGGACGAGCGCCTGGAGCCGGGCCTGTGCCGTCATGCTCCGCATCTTTTCCGATTGCCGCATTTTCGCCCGGATCATGTCACGGCATCGTGTGAGCAGATCGTAGAGATTCCCCCCGGCGGGAATCGCGATGCACAAGGGGCGAACGATCATGGATATTTCCCCGCACGCCATCCGTCGCTCCCACACGCGGAGCGCGTCGGGGAGGGGAGTACCGAGCCGGATCGACTGGCAAAGCCAATGGACTTCTTCCCGGATCCCCGGGGGGAGGAGGGGGATCGCCTCCTGAAGGGATTCCGGAATGCTGTGTCCGGCCTTCACATGACCGGAAAGGATTTCGAGGAAAGCCGGCAACTGGGACACGATTCGCTTTCGTCTTCTCGCATGAACATGCCGGACCACCATGCCGCAAAGAAGAACGGGCAAGGAGCCGACGACCAGGATCCAGAAAACGTCCCGTGTCGCCATCGTGGCGGCCAGTGCGAAAACCGCGCCGGCCGAGAGAAGGATTCCCCGCACCTGGTCCGAAGAGAGGGACAGGAAATCCTGCCGGAGGTTTCTCGCCGTGGATTCCGCGGCATGGTCGATACGGGAACGGAAGAATGGGGCCAGGGTGCGAATGAGGAAAACGGTAAGGCAGATCGCCCCGCAGGCGAAAAGAACGTATTCCGGCAATGTCATGTCCACCCCTTTCTACGCGTAGGGAAGAAATTTCGAGGGGATGTCGGTCCCGGACAATTTCCCTTCCCCGAATGTTCCTTTCTCCTCTTCCCAGCGGAAGATTTCCTGGAGCAATATCTGGCTCTCGCTCATCCCGGTCACCTCGGTGATGGACGTTACCGCCCGTCTTCCGTCCCGCATCCGGCTCATGTGGACCAGGATGTCGATGGCCGAGGCGATCTGTTCCCGGATCGCCTTGACGGGGATCTCGACCCCGGAAAGCAGGACCATGGTTTCCAGCCTGCGAAGCATGTCGCGCGGGGTGTTTGCGTGACCGGTCGTGATCGAGCCGTCATGGCCGGTGTTCATCGCCTGGAGCATGTCCAGGGCTTCCCCGCCTCTGCACTCCCCCACGATGATGCGGTCGGGCCTCATCCGGAGCGAGTTTCGCACCAGGTCCCGGATGGTGATCGACCCCGTTCCTTCGATGTTCGGGGGGCGCGCCTCCAGGATGATGACATGGGGTTTCATCAGCTTGATTTCGGCGGCGTCCTCGATGGTGACGATTCGCTCCTCGTCCGGAATGAACTGGGAAAGGGCGTTCAGCAGAGTGGTCTTGCCCGAGCCGGTTCCCCCGGACACGATGATGTTCATTCTCCGGATCACGGCCTCCCGCAGATAGTCCGCGGCCTCCCTCGACACGGTGCGAATCCCGATGAGCTCGTCCAGGGAGAACGGCTCGCATCGAAATTTCCGGATCGTGAGACAGGGACCGGAAAGACAGACAGGAGGGATGATGGCGTTGATCCGGGATCCGTCCGGGAGACGCGCATCCACATAGGGCGATGACTCGTCGAGCCGCCGGTTCACCCGGGATACCATCCGGTCGATCGTCCCCCGGAGCGTCTCGTCGCTCAGGAAGGCGATGCCGGTCGGAACCAGTTTCCCCCCCTTTTCGATGTAAATGGAATGTTTCCCGTTCACCATGATTTCCGTCACCCCGGAGTCGGAAAGAAACGGGGTGATGGGACCATAGGCGAACAGTTCGTCCAGGATTCCCTTCCGGAGGATTTCTTTCTCCTCGTCCGGCAAAAGCATCCCTTTCAGTTCGGTGCGAAGATACTGCTCCGCTCGTTCCTTCATCGATTCTTCCCCTTCCGAGATGCGGCCCGTGTTGCGGGAATCCAGGAGGGAAACGACTTTCTGGTGGAGGGATTTCCGATGTTCTGCCGCCATATTTCCTTCTCCTTCAATCGATGAGCCGGAACCGCATTCCGTCCTGCTCCCTTGCCGATTTCGTCTGCCACGCCGTGACTTCGTCCGGGGAGAACTCCTTCACTTCCGTGGGGGTGATGAAAATGGCGAGTTCGGAATTGTTTTCCCGGAAGCTCCGGGATTTGAACAGTTCGCCCAGGATCGGGATCTGGCCCAGGAGCGGGACTTTCGCCACATCTTTCGCCATCTCGCTCTTGACCAGTCCGGAGAGCATGACCGTACCGCCCGGCGGGGTGGAGAAATTCGTGGTGACCCGCCGGGTGAGGAGCCCCGGGACGTCCGATCCGCCGCTGCCGTGGTCCACGGTGCTGATTTCCGCCGTGATGTGCGTCCGGATGCGGTTTCCCTGGTCCATCTGCGGACGAAGCTTGAGAATGATCCCGTAGGTCTTCCACTCCACGGTTCTCGTCTCGGGGGTGACGATCACGATCGGAATCTCCCCTCCCGCGAGAAAATCCGCGCTGCCGCCGCTTTCGCAAACCAGCTTGGGATTCGCCAGGATTTTCGCCCGCCCGTTTGCCATGAGGAGATTGAGCCTGGCTTCGAAGTCCGTCGCGACGCGAAACGAGGTGTTTTCTGCCGTTGCTTTGGACCAGGCTCCCTTCGCGGAGAGGGAATCCGGCCACCGGATGCCGAGCTGGGCCGTCGCCCCTCTGCTGATCTCGATGATCTTCAGGTCGTAGGAAAGGAGGGTTTTTCTGTCTTCGGGAAGGGAAATCCGGAGGTGAACCTTTTCCCTTGCACGCGCGAAATTCTCCAGAAGATCCTTGTCCCGGCCCGTCGCAACGGTCCCGCTGATGATGATCGAGGATCCGGCACGATGGACCGATAGTTCGGGGAATAAAGCCGCCAGGCCGCTCGCTTCCTGCAGTTCGGCCCCTGCCTCTTCCGCGACGCTCACCGTCCATTCTTCTTTTCCCCCCTGGCCCCAGATGACGAGATCCGTTTCTCCTTCCTTTTTCCCCACCACGAGGATCCCGTCCTTGCGGGGAAGCGGACGGGCTTCGATGATCGCCGGGTTGCCGATCGATACCCTCCTTGCTTCCGGAAACTCGATGATGTGCTGGAACCCCGGGCGCAACCGGATGGTCTCCCCGGTGACTGCGTCAGGAAGAAAAAGCTCCCCCCAGGCAACCCCGAGCAGGAACAAGGGGAGAAGGAGCCGGCGGATCATTTTTGTTCCCCTTCCTTGGAGGGCAAAGGGGTTTTCTCTTCCCGGATCCCCCCTTTCCATATTTCGACGAGGGAAGAGAGGGCGGCCCGGGCGTGTTCTCTCATGGGAGGCCTCCCGCGATCGTCGGGATTGCGGAGGAGCCAGGAAATCTTTCCTTCCCGTGCTGCCGCGGAGAGCAAAGCCGCCTCGTTCGTGGTCACCGACATGGTGAGGGTGGCGATTTCCTTTCCTTCCTCTTCCGTGGAAGGGGGAAGGAAATGGCGATCGACGGCGATCACGGGGAGATCGAACAGGAACGGGTAGGAACCTTTCCCGTCGCTTGTTTCCCGAAGGATATCGACATGGTCCCCGGCCCGGATGAGACCGGAAAACGATGCCTTCGTGTCCGCGTCCATCGTGATGGCCCGGCGGCCTTTCGGGATCAACAGGGAGAATCGATCCACATCGAGCGGTTCCTCGACGTCGGTCCACAGGACTGGCTCCCCGCCCGACATTTCCACTTTCGCTCTGGCGCCGAGGAGGAGTTCGAAATCGTGTGCCGGTACGTTCCGGCGGGTTGTGCCGTCCACCGGGATCGACTTCTTTGCCAGATTTTCCAGGGAGAATGTCGAACCGGCGGGGATGGGATTGGCCGCCACGACGATTTCCGTGGGAGCGGCTTTCCCCAGGATGTTTTTTTCCACCGCCGATATCCGTTGTCTGGCGATGAGAATGGCCAGCAGGGTCAGGATCGTTCCGGCGACGAGAGGCAGGAATTCCTGCACCCTATTTTTCCCGCCGCCGGATGAAGAGGCAGTTTCCTTCTTTCTCTTCCAGAAAGACAATGGTTGTCTCCCTTCCTTCCCGAAGAGTGGCGATGCGAAACGGTTTTCCCATATCCTCCGTCTCCGTGAATTCCCAACCTGCAGCGGCAAGCGATTTCCTGGCGTAGCCGCTTTTCAAAGAGATGGTTCCGTAGGTGATATCGATCGATCCGTCCCCGGATTCCATCTGCAGGCTGTTCTCCGCATGAAAACCGGGCGGAAGGGGAATCGGCCGAGACCGGGATTTCGAGGGAGTTTCCGACAGGGTGTCGACGGCGCAACCATCCGGATCCGCGGTTTCCCGGGATAATTCCGGGACCGTAAGACCCCGTTTGCGCAATTCCTCCCGCAGGAGGAAGCCGGCTTCGGCCGGTTTTCCGACCGAGTACCATCGCCCGTTCAGGGAAAACGATCGGGTGGGCGAGATGGCCCCGCCCGGCCGCTTGGGGAGGGCATATACGGAGAACGCGCCGGCCAATAGCGACGCTGCGACAAGGCACGAGACGGCTTTCATCGGATGACTCCCAGCAGAACGTACCCCTGGATCCAACGCTGGATGCTTTTCCCCGAAGAGGTTGTTTTCCCCCAGCAATCCGCATGCAATTCCGCGGTCCGGAGGATCTTTGCCGGGGGCAGCCATCGGGGGTTTTCGATTTCCCTCCATGCGTGACGGACCTCGGCGGTGGCTGTCGTTTTTCCGGCAAGCAGGGGGAAAGGAGCCGGAAGAAGACGGGACTGTTTTCCCCGCCCCGACCGGATGTCAACTTCCTTGCCTTCGGGCAATATCGAACGGGACAGTTCTTGCTCGATTCCGGGAAGATTCCGTCCTGCGCGCAACGCCTCCGCAAAAGCAACCGATTCCGAACGGGATTTCAGGATAGCGGTACGGGTCGATGCGTATGCGCCCAAAAGGAGGATCAGGAGAAGGGGCAGTCCGATGGCCACTTCCAGAAGGGATTGCCCGCTCTCTTGGCGATTCGTCATTTTTCCCTCCGCCATTCCGTGAATCTTGATTTCCAGGACATTTCCTTTGCACCTCCTCCGTACGGCTCCGCGGCGGCCTCGAACAGGAACCGGTTTTTCGATGGTGCGGGGAGAAGGGGAACGGGAATCGGGGAGACGGCCCGAGATCCGGTAAATCGGACCTTTTGGCGTTGGGGAAAGTGCTCTTCCGGGATCAGCATGAAGATGGGCCCCTTGTCGGATCCGGGCACGGATCCCAGGACCGAATCGATGATGCCGATGACTTTTCCGGCGATCTTTTTCGCCCATTTCCATTTACTGATTTTCCGTTTCACGTTGTGAATGGGGGAAAGGGCGTCAACGAGGGTTAAAGGAGGACCATGGGTCAGGTGAAGCGTAAGCGTTCGTTCCTGATCGTGCGGCCCGCGCGGGTCGAAGGGGTAGAGCGCCCCCGTGACCTTCAGGTTTCGGGCGAGAAGGGCGGTTTCCGCCAGGATCAAATAAGGGAGGGCATCCTTTACCTTTTCCGCCCACATCGCGAATTGCCTGGCGGTATTCCAGGAGGAGCGGATGATCCGGGCCGCCTGTTTGGAATATTCGAGAAATGCGGGCAGGCTAAGTCCCGTCAAGGCGGCGATCGCCATGGCGGCCCACACAACCGATGTCCACCGGATGAGACGGAAGCACTGCTCGATTCCGTCGTTAAGAGCCGCGATCATATTCAGTCCGCGTGCTTCCCAGGTCGCGGCCGAGAGGGCGATCGCATCGACCGCGTTGGCCGACGCGATCTTTTCGCCTCCGAGATGGGCAACGTAGACGGCCGCAAAGACCACGGAAAGGATGGCCGTCAGGGTGGTGAGAAGGAGCACGACGGCCTGCCCGTAAGCGCCCTGGCGAACCCGCAATGCCTGTCGGGTGAATATCGATATCATCTTCACTCCACGGTTACCCAACGCGACGATTGGAGAAGGAAATAATATTGCCCCTGGATCATGGCTTTCTTCACCGGCGCGATGGCGAACAGGATCCGGTTCACCCACGGGACGCACAGTTCGACCCAATGGGTCAGGCGCAGACAGAACGCCTCTCCCGCCAGAGCGGATTGCGGAACGGTTCCCGTTTCCTGACGGGAAAAGTCGATCGATGTGAGATGAGCCGAACCCCAGCGGCCTCCGGGGCGGTGGAGGCAGATCGACGTCGCTTCGGCCAGGGCGGCTGCCTTGGCTTTCCGGAAATCGGTTCGGGCAAAGAGCGCGAATTTCCTGGCGGCGAGATGGGCTGCCGTCTCCACCGCTCCCTGGCTCGCCCACAGGAAGGAAAGCTGAATCGATCCCATCACCAAGAGCAGGAGGACCGGACATCCCACAAGGAATTCCATCATTGCCCCTCCTCTCCGGTTAGCGGTTTTCCGAGGCATAATCCTTGAGGGTTCTCTGGTTCGCTTGCTGTTTCGCCTTCTCCGCGAGGGATGTCACCTGGACGGAGCTCCCCGACATGGAGGCGATGATCGTGGAGAACTGGTGCCGGAGCTGGTTGCCGAAGATGTTCACGACTCCGATCGCCGCGATTGCCACCAGGGCGACGATGATGATGTATTCCGTCAATCCCTGCCCGCTCCGAAAGGAAGCCCTTTTCCCTGCCTTTTTCATCGGGATATCCCTCCTTCGTTTTGTGATTTGCCGGCAGGGGGAGCAAGGGGCGTTCCTGTCTGTCCCGGGAGGGGGCAGACGAATATCCGGAGAAAATCCGTGAGGATGTTTGGCGGGGCTCGGGGATCGGGGGGGAAACAGATTTAAGAGAAGTCTGAATTTCAGACCGATGGTTCGATGATCGGTCCTACTCCGGCTTTCGGATTCCGTATTTTTTCAGCTTCTCGAACAAAGTGGATTTGGCGATTCCGAGTGACCTGGCGGTCTGCGTCTTGTTCCCTTTCTGCCGGGACAGCTCGGCCAGGATATTGGTTTTTTCCGACTGTTCCCATCGGGACAGGGTTTGATCCGGAACTCCTTCGGCCGAGCCGGAATGCGCCGGCAGAAGAAAGGTGAAGTCCCGGGGGGTCAGAGATGGGCCGTCGCACATCACCACGGCTCTCTGGATGGCGTTCCGGAGTTCACGGACGTTCCCGGGCCAATCGTGCGATGTCAGGAGTTCCGCCGCGGGTCCGGTAAGTTCCGGGACCGGTCGATGGGTTCGGGACGCGACATCCGCGAGAAAGTGCATCGTGATCGGGAGAATATCCCTGCGCCGGTCCCGCAAGGGAGGCACGGAGAGCGTGATGGTGCTGATCCGGAAATAGAGATCGTCGCGGAAATTCCTGTCGGCCACCTCCTTTTTCAGGTTCCGGTTCGTGGCCGCGAGGATACGGACGTCGACGAGGATCGTTTCATTGCCGCCGACCCTCTTGATCTCCTTCTGCTCCAGGGCGCGCAACAGCTTGGGCTGGAGGCGCAGGGGAAGTTCGCCGATTTCGTCCAGAAAGATCGTCCCGCCGTGTGCGATCTCGAACGCCCCCCTTCGCTGCGACGTCGCTCCGGTGAAGGCCCCCTTTTCGTGGCCGAGGAGTTCGCTTTCCATCAGTTCCGGGGAGATCGCTCCGCAGTTGACGACCACGAAGGGACCGTCTTTCCTCGGAGACGTTTCGTGGATTCCCCGGGAGACCAGTTCCTTCCCGCTGCCGGTCTCCCCTTCGACCAGGACGGGGAAGTCGGAAGCGGCCACCTTTCGAATGCTATCTATTAAATGTTTTATTACTTTACTTTGTCCTAATAAATCTAATGCAGCAGATGATATACTTTCCGCTGCTCTTCGCTCGATGCGCGGGGAGTGATCGCTACCGGAACCGGGAATGACCGTCGGGGGCTCGGACGAGGAATGCGACCGTCCTTCGCGGGAGAAAAGGATATGGTACGGTCCGATCCGGAACGAAAGCCCGCCCTCGAGCTGCACCTGAGAGATCCGTTTCCCATCGACGTAGGTTCCGTTCCGGCTGCTGTCCGAAAGAAAATATTGGTCTCCCACCCGGAAGATGCGCGCGTGGATCCTGCTCACGGAAGGATCGGGGAGCAACAGGTCCGCCTCCTTGCTTCTCCCGATCCGGATCTCTTTCAGGCCCAAACGGATTTTGACGGTCATCCCGTTCGAGATCGAAACGGAGAGTATCGCCGGGTTTTCTGCCGGGATCATCGCGAACCCCCGTAATTTTTCTGTTTATGGTAGCAAAAGGAGTGCCGGAAGCTTATCCCATTTATCCCAAGGGGGCATCTCCTTTCCCCCAAACGGGGGGACATTTTCCCGGTCCCTGAACGCTTAAGGGGAATAGCGCATCCCATAGCTGAAAGAAAAATCCAACCCTCCAGGAGGCCCCTATGTCCGAGGAGAATAACGATTCCCTTTGCAGGCGGATCGTCGAAAGTTCCCCCGACGCGATCGTCTTCTCCGACCAG
>DATEXR010000311.1 GCA_035256765.1 Candidatus Deferrimicrobiaceae bacterium
TTCACGACGGCGGGGCAGGGGCAGTTGTCCCGGTTGTTCCCGGGATGGAAATCGTTGACGCTTGGCACCGCTACCGCATCCCCGGGCTATGACATCGGGAACGTGGAGGGATACTTCACGCGAAAAGCCGTCGGAGGGACCCTGTTCGTCCTCAAGGGAACGGTCATGAATGCCGGGAAAAGCCGCGGCGGGAAAATCCGCGTTCGGGCAATTCTCCTGGACAATCGGAACCAGCCGCTCGCGGAAACGATGGTCTACGCGGGGAACATCCTGAACGAGCGGTTGCTGCCCCGGATGGACCGGGAGGAGATCGAGTCTGCCATGGCTTCCGGTCCGCCGAGCGATGCGAGCAAGAACCTCCCCCCGGGGGAGGCACTTCCGTTCACGGTGGTGTTCGTCGACCCCCCGGATACGATGGTCTCTTCCCGGGTCACCGCGTTCGACGCGAAATAAGCCCCCGACGTTTACCAAGGGGGGAATTCAAGCGGCGGGCAAACCCGGCAGGTGTCACCACAACACGGGAACGGAGTACTGCGCGAAGACCGGATCCGCGGTCACGACGGGAAGGTTTTCGATCCGCGACTGGGCGATCAGCATCCGGTCGAACGGATCGCGGTGGGGTCCGGGCAGGGCGCCCGCCGCCAGGGCATGCTCCACGGTGATCGGCATGAATTCGATCCGGGCTTCCCGCAGAAGCCGGGGAAGATTCTCGACGGCTTCCTCCGCCTCCGGCAGCTTCCCGAGCCGGCGCTTGGTCGCGATCTCCCACGCCGAGGCGCTGCTCACAAGAACCGCGTTCCCGGGATCGGCGATCAGGGCCCGTGCCGAGGCCGATAGTCCAAGATCGTCGAACAGCCACCAGAGGAGCACATGGGTGTCGAGGAGGACCCTCATTCCCCCCATGCCTTGAGCTCCTCCTCCGGAAGCGGCTCAAAGAACGCCTTCCCGACCCGGCCCTTTGCGATGCCGGGAACCCGTGCCTTCCCTTCTTCCAGCGGCACCAGCCGGGCATAAGGCTTTCCTGCCTTGGCGAGGATGATCTCCTCCCCCTCGTGGGCCCGCTTGAGCAGCCGGGAGAGATGGGTCTTGGCCTGATGCACGTTGACGACGATGGGCATGTTCAATCTCCTCAAAAATATATCTTGATAATAAGCTAGACCATGTGACTTAGTCAAC
>DATEXR010000312.1 GCA_035256765.1 Candidatus Deferrimicrobiaceae bacterium
AAGAGCGCGGTCCTGGCCGGGGACGCGCTCCAGGGGATCCCGGGGGTGGACGTGCAGCGCAGCGGCAGCGCGGGGAACCGGGAGAACATCAAGATCCGGGGCGGGCTCGGGACGCACACGCTCGTGCTCGTCGACGGGTTCCCGGTGAACAGCCCCACCCTGGGCCAGTTCGACATCTCCTCGCTCCCCGTGGACGGGTTCGACCGGATCGAGATCGTCCGGGGGACCCAGAGCGCCCTGTACGGCTCCAACGCGATGGGGGGCGTGGTGAATTTCCTTCCCCGGAGGGCGAAAGAGGGAAGCCGCTACGGGGTGGGGGCCTCCGGGGGGAGCTTCTCCACCCTGACCTGGAAAGGGTTCGCCCAGAAGGGGGGGGAGAGGGGGAACCTCCACCTGGGGGCGAGCGGGTTCGAGAGCGACGGCATCCTGGACAACGACGGCACGTCCCTCTCCTCCTTCCTGGGGTCGGGGGAGATCAAGACCGGAGGGTGGGGCAGACTCCACGCCCTCGTGCTGTCCACGGGGGAGCGGAAAGAGGTGCCCGTCGATTTCGGAACCCCGCGCGACGGGAACCACGAACTGACGCGGCGCGGATTCCTGGCCGGAGCGCGATGGGAGATCTTCGCGTCGGAGTCGGTCGCCGTAACCGCGTCCGGGAGCGTCTTCGACGAATTCTTCCATGAAAAGGATCCGGCCGATGCCGGCGAAGTTTCCCCCTTCTCCTTCGACGACACGACCAAGACGCGCAAGATGACCTTCGGCGTCCAGGGCCGGATTGCCGCCTCCCGCCGCTCCACGACCTTCCTGGGCGTCGAGTACCAGAAGGACCGGGGGACCGACGAACTCGCGTCCAATTTCGGGGATACCCGCCTGGCCTCCTCCACCTTCAACCGTTCGGTCTACCTCCAGGAGGAACTGCGGGTGCGGGAGGGGACGGGGATCAGTCTCGGCGCCCGCCTGGATAAAAATTCCGAGGCGGGGACGGAGTTCAACCCGAAAGTCGGTGTCTACCAGGAGATTCCAGGCACGGGCGCAAGGATCAGGGCCGCCGCCGGTCGGGGATTCCGCGTCCCCACTCTCTCGGAAAAGTCCGACCCGTTCATAGGGTACCAGGGCCTGTCTCCCGAGGTGGCGGTTTCCTGGGAGGCGGGGGCGGACGTGGAACTCTTCGACCGGAGGGGGCGGTTCTCCGCGACCTGGTTCTACCAGAAATTCCGCGACCTGATCCAGTTCGACGCCGCGGTGCCCGGACCGGCGGGCTTCGGGCAGCTGCGCAACGTCGGGAGGGCGTTCTCCCGGGGGGTGGAGGCGGAAGGCGAGGCGCGCTTCCTGCCGGAGGCGTCGCTCCTCCTGGTCTACACCTACTCGGACACGTGGGATGCCGCGAACCGGCGCAGGATCCTCGGGGTTCCGACGCAGCGCGGCTCCCTCTCCCTCGTTCTTTCTCCCTCTCCCCGGTGGGAAGGGCGGATCGACTGGCGGCTGGAGAGCGACCAGCTCGATTCCCCCCCGAACGGGGGCGACATCCGGCGGCCCGGATATGCGCGGGTGGACCTGTTCGCCCGCTATCGGTGGGAATGGGGAGGGGCCGAAATCCGGGAGCTCGATCTGATCGGAAAGGTGGAGAATCTCCTCGATCGGGATTACGAGGAGCGCAAAGGATTTCCGTCCCCCGGCGTCCACTTCCTTCTGGGCGCCGAGGTGCGAATCTGAAAAGAAACCGGGAGGGAGGAGAGGACGCCATGAGCCGCAGCGACGCGGATTCGACGGGAAAAGAGGCGCCGCGGATTCGCCGGCCGCTTTTCTTTTCGGCGACCGCGCATCTTGTCGCGATTTTCGCGCTGCTCTTGCCGGGGACGCATCCCGGAGACGTCTCCTTCCGGGAGGTCGTGGATGTCTTCCTGGTGGGGGGAACGGAGGGGAAAAGGGGGAGGGACGAGGAAGCGTTCCGTGGTGCGCCGGCCGCGGTATCGCGCCCCCCGGCGGTCCTTTCCGTGCCGCCGGAGGCGCCCCTCGCGGTTCTCTCCCCGTCGCCCAAGCCGCGGGGAACGGTCTCCGGGGAGGCCTCCCTTTTTCCGGAGCGGGACGCATCCCGCGGAGCGGCGGCCCCGGACGCATCTGCCGGTCCCCCGCGGGAGTCGTCCCGCCGGGAGGGACCCGGCCCGGCCGCCTCCCTGCCGGCACCCGACGGTACGTCTTCGGGGGGCGTCCCTGCCGCGGCGGTTGCGGACGCCTCCCCTTTCCCCGACACCCCGACGGGCTCACGGGATGCGGGCGCGACCGGAGGGGACGGCCGGGCCGTTCCGGGGAAAGGAGATGCGGATATGGCTTCCCTGCGCGGGAGAATCGAGTCCCGGATCGTCTATCCCGAGGAGGCCGTGCGCCGGGGGCAGGAGGGAGATGTGCTCCTGCGCATCCGCATCGGCAGGGGCGGCGTCCCGAGAGAGATCCGGATCGCCCGGAGCAGCGGGACTCCCCTGCTCGACGCGGCCGCGCGCCGGGGGGTGGTCCGCGCCGCGCCGCTTCCGGAAGGTCCCGGATGGGTGGAGGTGCCGGTCCGGTTCCGTCTCCGGTAGGCGGCCGCCCATTCCCCCCGTATTCCCGTGCGTCTTTCCCTCTTTTCCTCTTCCGGCGGAAAAATATAATCTATAATGATTTCATGGTTGCCCTGGGAGGGAAGGGGATGGATCGCGACATCCTGGAAAAATGCAGGGAAGAGCTCCAGCGCCAGATGGACGAGCTGCAGGCGGGGGCAGGGAAGACGGTTTCCGACATGACCACGATCATGGAGGAGAACTTCCCGGACCCCACCGACCGGGCTCTCCTGGAATCGAACCGGAACTTCACTCTCCGCCTTCGCGACAGGGAACGGAAGCTCCTTGCCAAGATCAAGGAGGCCATGAAGAGGATCGAAGACGGCACGTTCGGTATTTGCGAGGGGTGCGGCGGGGAGATCGGCGAGAAGCGCATGGTCGCGCGGCCGGTCACCGCATTGTGCATCGATTGCAAGACGGTCGCCGAGGAGGAGGAAGGCAGATAAGGAGCCTTTCGCTGCATGCCTGCCGTCGATGGGTTCGCCCCGATCCCGGCCCTTGACGTTCCTTCCACGCCATCACCGGAGGAAACATGACGGAACTGCGGAAAGACCCCATTGTGGGGCGATGGGTCATCATCTCCACGGAGCGGGGACGTCGGCCCCATGAATTTCCCCAGGAGAAAGTGGACCGGCATGAGGGGTTCTGCCCCCTTTGCCCGGGAAGCGAACGGATGACTCCCCCCGAAATCCTCGTCTACCAGAAGGACAAGCCGGGCGGAGAGGGGGGGTGGACGCTCCGTGTGGTCCCCAACAAGTTTCCGGCCCTCCGGATCGAGGGGGACCTCGGGAAGGTGGGAGAAGGGATCTACGACAAGATGAACGGCATCGGGGCGCACGAGGTCGTGATCGAGACGGAGCGCCACGACGTCGACTTCTTCGATCTCCCGGAAGACAGGGTCGCCGACGTGCTCCGGGCATACCGGGAGCGGACCCTCGACCTGAAGAAAGACGAGAGGTTCAAGTCCGTCATCATCTTCAAGAACCACGGGTTGGCTGCCGGCGCCTCCCTCGTGCACAGCCACTCCCAGCTGATCGCCCTTCCCATCGTCCCGAAGCTGGTGATGGAGGAGATGACCGGCTGCCGGGACCACTTCCGGTTCCGCGACCGGTGCCTGTTCTGCGACATCGTCGTGCAGGAGATGGAGCAGAAGGTCCGCGTCGTCGAGGAGAGCGGGGAGTTCCTCGCGTACTCCCCGTACGCGCCGCGGTTCCCCTTCGAGACCTGGATCGTCCCGAAGCGTCATCAGTGCGCGTACGAAATGATCGAGGAGGAGCAGATCCGAGCGCTGTCGGCCATATTCCGGCGCACGCTCCGCAAGCTCAACCTGGCTCTGGAGGACCCCCCCTTCAACTTCATCCTCCACAGCGCCGCCTTCCAGGCCGGGGCCTCCGAGTTCTTCCATTGGCACATCGAAATCATGCCCAGGCTCACGAAAGTCGCCGGGTTCGAACGGGGCTCCGGGTTCTACATCAACCCGATACCGCCCGAAGAGGCAGCCAAGTTCCTCCGGGAGCTGCCCGGGTAGAAGGGCACGGGAACCGTCATGAGAGTGCTCGTCGCATCTTCCGAGATCGTCCCGTTTGCCAAGACGGGAGGGCTGGCCGACGTCACCGGGTCGCTGCCGAAAGCGCTCCGGAGGATCGGCGTGGAGGCCGACTGCGTCCTGCCGCTTTATCGGTCGGTGGAACGGGAACGGTTCTCTCTCCGGCAGGCCGCCCCCCCCGTGCGGGTTCCCATGGGGCACCGGGAGGAGACCGGGGTCGTCATGGAGACGGACGCGGGAGAAGGCGTCCGGGGATACCTGGTGCGCAACGAACGGTATTTCGACCGGGAGTTCCTGTACGGCACGAAGGACGGTGACTACGTCGACAACTGCGAGCGGTTCGCCTTCTTCTGCCGGGCGATCATGGAGTGGATCGCCCGGACGGGCCGCTCCTACGACATCTTCCACTGCAACGACTGGCAGACGGCCCTCCTTCCGGCCTACATCAAGACGCTCTACTCCCACGAGCCGGCATTCCGGTCCTCCGGGACCGTCTTCACGGTCCACAACCTCGGCTACCAGGGGCTGTTCTGGAACCACGACCTCCCGCTCACGGGGCTCGGCTGGGAGTTGTTTACCCCCCAAGGGGTCGAGTTCTACGGCAAGCTCAACGTGCTGAAGGCGGGGCTCGTTTTTTCCGACATCCTCACCACGGTGAGCGACACGTACAGCCGGGAGATCCAGACGGCCGAGTACGGCCATGGACTCGAGGGCGTCCTGTACGAGCGGCGGGCCGACCTGTACGGGATCCTGAACGGCGTCGACTACGACGACTGGAACCCGGAGACGGACCCCCTGATCGCCGCCCGGTATTCCCGGAAGGACCTGTCGGGGAAGAAGGTCTGCCGCCGCGATCTCCTCGCCGAGTTCGGATGGACGGATACCGCGGACGAGCCCGTCATCGGGGTCGTCGGGCGTCTGACCGCGCAGAAGGGGTTCGACCTGATCGAACAGGTCGGGGACTGGCTGGCGACGCACCCCGTGCGGGTCGTCATCCTCGGGACGGGCGAGCGGAAATACGAGGAATCGCTGGCCGCCTTCGGGCGCCGCCATCCGGACAGGATCTCCCTCCGGTTCGCCTTCGACAACGGCCTGGCGCACAAGATCGAGGCCGGTTCCGATATCTATCTCATGCCGTCCCGCTACGAGCCGTGCGGGCTGAACCAGATCTACAGCCTCAAATACGGGACGGTTCCCGTCGTCCGGAACACGGGGGGCCTTGCCGACACCGTGGTGGACGCCGACGAGGATGCCGCCGCAGGAACGGGCTTCAAGTTCACCGGGTACGACACGGCGGAACTGCAGGACGCCTTGTTGCGGGCCGTGGCCGCCTACGCGGACAAGTCCCGGTGGGAGTCGATCGTGAAGCGGGGGATGGAGAAGGATTTCTCCTGGGAGGCCGCCGCCAAGGGGTATCGGTCGGTGTACGAGAAGGCGCTGCAGAAAAGGGGCGGTTAGAACTGGCCGATCCCATGGGCAACCCGTCCGACAAGGCATTCTCCCTCCTCGCCCGGGTGGTCGAGATCTCCAACTCGAACATCCAGATCGAGAACCGCCTCAAGTACCTCTGCGACTTTCTCGCCCGGGAGTCCGGGGCGGAATGCGTCTGCGTCTACCGGCGCGAGGCCCGGGGGGAGCACCTCCTTCCGTGGGTGTCCTCCTGCGTGGACATCGAGGAATGCACCCAGTTCGATTTCCGGATCCGGCCGGGAGAAGGGGTCGCCGGGAAGGCGTTCGAGAAGCGGGCTCCGGTGTTCTTCCCCGACGTGCAGGCCTCCCCTCCGACCCTGTCGGTGGCCCGGGAGCTCAGGGACTTCCGGTCGATCCTGTCCGTCCCCATCATGGACGACGTCTACCTCTACGGGGTGATGAACTTCTCCCACCGTTCCCTCCTCGCGTTTTCCGAGGAGACCATCGCCCTGCTGCGCGTCATCGCGACCGAGGTGGGGGGAGCGATCCGGAACAGCAGGCTCTATCACGATGCAAGAAAGCGCGTATCCGAGCTCATCACGCTCAACGAGATCGGAAGGGCGATCACTTCCACGTTCCAGATCCGGGACATTCTCGAGTACGTGGCGAAGACCACCTCCCGCCTCCTCCAGTCGGACGGATGCACGGTCCGCCTCGTGGGGGAGAAACGGTCCGTCCTCAAGGTCATGGTGGACGAAGGCTACGAACGGCCGGGGTTGAAGCGGGAGATACGGGCCCACGGGAAGATCCTTTCCAACCAGGTCTTCCGCGAGAAGCGGCCCCTGCTCATCAACGGCCCGGAGGATTCCCCGCTCTTCCCCGCGCTTTCCCGGCACGGGGTCGTCTCCTTCCTCGGGCTTCCGATCATCTCCAAGGGGAGGGCGCTGGGCGTCGTCAACTACTACTCCTGCTCGCCGAACGTCGTTTTCGACATGGAGGTGATGCACCTGATGCAGACGGTGTGCAGCCAGCTCGCCAACATGACCGAGAACTCGGCGATGTTCCGCGAGGCGCAGCAGCTGGCCCAGGAGAACCAGGTCCGGGCCCAGCGGTTCGCGACGCTGTACAACGTGGCGCGGGCGCTCATGTCCACCGTGAAGACGGAGAGGCTGCTCCAGATCATGCTGTTCGCCCTCACCTCCTCCGCCGGATTCAACTTTGGCAGGGCGATCCTCTTCCTTCTCTCCGACGACCGCCGCATCCTCTCCGCCCGGATGGGGATGGGGCCGAGGGACGCCAGGGAGGCCCGCCTGGTCGCCCGGATCCGCCACGCCCTGCCGGAGGAGGGGGGCAAGGAGGCGGGGCCGAGGGAATTCGGGAAGCTGCTCTGGCGCGACATGGAGCACCTCTCGCTCCCGATGGACCACGCCGGGTGCCTGGTGGCGGCGGCGGTCCGGGAGAAGCGGGCCATCCGGACGGAGACCGGCTGCGGGAAGGTTTCGGCGGCCGGTCCGGAGGGGATTTGCGGCAACCATCCGTCCTCCTTCGCGACCGTGCCGCTCGTCTTCCAGGGGGAAGCCCGGGGGGCCATCTACGTGGACAACAAGTTCCGGGAGAGGGAGATCACGGAGGAGGACATCCAGGCCCTGACGATGTTCGCCTCCGAGGCGTGCCTGGCCATGGAAAACGCATCCCTCTACGAGAGCCTGGAGGAGGCCCTGGGGAAGGTCCGGAAGACCCAGGACCTGCTTGTCCAGAGCGAGAAGCTGGCGGCGCTGGGGGAGATGGCCGCACGGATCTCCCACGAGATCAAGAACCCCCTCACCGTGATCGGGGGATTCGCCGCGCGCCTGGCCCGCGGCGAAAAGGGCGGACAGAAGGACCACCCGCCGACGGTACGGTACGCCGAGATCATCCTCAAGGAGGTGAAGCGGCTGGAGCGGACCGTCCAGCAGACGCTCTACTTCTCGCGGGAGATGATGCCCGCCCTGCGGCCGGTGGACATCAACGCCGAGATCCGGGAGGTTCTGGCGATCTTCCGGGACGAACTCGAAGAGGCCGGGATCGAGAAGGTGGTGGAGCTCTCGGAGGAGGTCCCCGAGATCCACGTCGATCCGGACCAGATCCGGCAGGTTCTCTGGAATCTCGTTTCCAACGCGGTCCAGGCGATGGGAGAGGGGGGGAAACTGACGCTGGTCACCCGGCCGTCCAGGGAAGGGGAGGGGGACGGCGTCGTTTTCCTCGTCGGCGATACCGGAGGGGGGATCCCCCATGACGTGGTGCACAACATCTTCAACCCGTTTTTCACCACGAAACCGAAGGGAACGGGGCTCGGGCTCCCCATCGTGCACGCCATCGTCCAGAACCACGGAGGGACGATCCAGCTGGACAACCGGGAGGGCGAAGGCGTGACGTTTTCGGTCTTCCTGGCCCGGACCCCGAAGGGGAAGGGGACGGGGGGGCGGATCCTGGAGCAGATGCGGAAAGGCGAACGCAATGGAACCGTCGCTCGAGAGGATTCGGGATAAGGTGTCGGCGGGGGTGAGGATGTCCGAGGAGGACGCCCTTGCCCTGTTCCGCACGCGGGACATTCACGCGGTAGGGGAGATGGCGGACCTGGCCAACCGGCGCGTGAACGGCGATCGTGTGTACTTCATCGTCAACCGGCACATCAACCCCACCAATATCTGCGTCAACCGGTGCAAGTTCTGCGCGTTCGGCAAGGGGAAGGAAGAGCCGCTCGCCTACACCATGACCATGGACGAGATCCTCGTGCGTGCGGAGGAGGGGCGTTCCCAGAACGCGACGGAGCTGCACATCGTGGGGGGGCTCCACCCGGATCTGCCGTTCGACTTCTATCTCCGCATGCTCCGAACCCTGCGGGAGCGTTTCCCGGAGATGCACATCCAGGCGTTCACCGCCGTGGAGATCGACTACTTCTCCCGGATTACGGGGCTTCCCCTGGCGGAGGTGATCCGTCTCCTGAAGGAGGCCGGCCTGGGAAGCCTGCCGGGGGGAGGGGCGGAGATCTTCGCCCCGGAGGTCCGGAACCGGATCTGCCCCGAGAAGATCACCGGGGACCGGTGGCTCGAGGTCATGGAGGAGGTCCACGCCGCGGGGCTGCGGAGCAACGCGACGATGCTGTACGGCCATGTGGAGACCCTCGAGTCCCGTGTCGACCACATGCGCCGCCTCCGGGAGCTGCAGGACCGGACGGGCGGCTTCCAGTCGTTCATCCCCCTGGCGTTCCATCCGAAGAACACGGAGATCGCGAAGGGGTACACGACGGGCCTTGCCGACCTGCTCTCCCTCGCGGTGGGGAGGATCTACCTCGACAACTTCCGCCACGTGAAATCGTTCTGGATCATGGTGGGCCCCAAGATCGCGCAGATCTCCCTCCACTTCGGCGTGGACGACATCGACGGGACGGTGGTGGAGGAGAAGATCACCCACGCCGCCGGCGCCCAGGCGGGGCAGGAGATGACGGTCGCCGAGCTGGTCACCATGATCCGCCAGGCGGGGAAGATTCCGGTCGAGCGCGACACGCTGTACAACGTGGTCCGGGAGTGGCCGGAGACGGCGGCGTGACCTCCTCCCCGTTCTGGAGGGACGCCCTCGAAAAGGCGTCGGAAGGGCAGGCCACCGTCGAGGACGCGGCGCTCCTCCTCCGGGAGGCCCCGCTGTTCGATCTGGGCCGCTCCGCGGATCGGGTCCGCAGACATCTGCACCCGGATGACGTGGTCACCTACATCGTCGACCGGAACATCAACTACACGAACGTCTGCACGTGCCGATGCTCCTTCTGCGCCTTCTCCCGGGAAGAGGGCGCCCCCGACGCGTACGTCCTTTCCGATTCCGAGCTCGCGGGGAAGATCGAGGAGACCCTCGACGCGGGAGGGACGCAGATTCTCCTCCAGGGGGGACTGCACCCGGACTGGGGGCTTCCGGAGGCGGTCCGGCTGGCAAGGGCGGTGAAGAGATACCCCATCCGCCTCCACGGCTTCTCCCCGCCGGAACTGTGGCATTTCGCTATCCGGTCCGGGGTCTCGATCGCCGAGGTGATTTCCCGCCTGAAGGAGGCGGGGCTGGATTCGGTCCCCGGCGGCGGGGCGGAGATTCTGGACGACGAGGTGCGGGGAGTCATCAGCCCGAGGAAAATCGGCTGGCGGCAATGGGCCGCGGTGATGCGCGAGGCCCACCGGCAGGGGCTTTCCACCTCCGCCACGATGATGTTCGGCAGCGTGGAGGCCCCGGAGCACATCGCCCGCCACCTGGTCCGTGTCCGGGAACTCCAGGAGGAGACGGGAGGCTTCACCTCGTTCATCCCCTGGACCTTCCAGTCCGGCAACACGCTTCTTTCCTGCGACCCGCGGTTCGGGGAGCGGCAGGCGAGGGGGCTTGGCCACGCGGTCGGCTACCTCCGCGTCCTGGCGGTCTCGCGTCTCCTCCTGCGGAACATCCGCACGGTCCAGGTGTCGTGGGTGACGATGGGGGCGAAGGTCGCCCAGCTGGGGCTCTTCTTCGGGGGAAACGACTACGGAAGCACGATGATGGAGGAGAACGTGGTGGCATCCGCGGGGGTAGCGTTCCGGATGTCCGAGGAGGAGATCGTCGGGACGATCCGGGACGCGGGATTCCGGCCGATGAGACGGGAGGAGCATCGATGCTCGACGTGAAGTTCGTTCGGGAAAACAGGGAGGTCGTCCGGGGGGCGCTGCGGCGCCGCAGGTCCCCGCTCTCCCTGGCCGGCTTCGAGGAGCTTGACCGGGAACGGAGGGAGACGATTGTCGTTGTGGAGAAGCTCCGGGCGGAGAGGAACGCGGCCTCCGAGGAGATCGGGCGTCTGCGCAGGGAGAAGAAGGACTCCTCCGCCCTGATGGAGCGGATGAAGGAGGTCTCCGCGCGGATCAAGGAGGCGGAGGCCGGGCTTCCCGACATCGAGCGCCGGATGGAGGAGGTGCTTTTTTCCCTCCCCAACATCCCCGACCCGTCGGTCCCCGAGGGGGAAGGGGAGGAGGACAACCCGACCGTCCGCGCCTGGGGGGATCCTCCCTCGTTCTCCTTCCCGGTGCGGGACCACGTCGATATCGGGACGGCTCTTTCCATCCTCGACTTCGACCGGGCCGCCAAGATCGCCGGTGCGCGGTTCTGCCTGATGATGGGCGCAGGGGCCCTCATGGAGCGGGCGCTCATCAACTTCATGCTGGATGTCCACACCCGCGAGCACGGCTACACGGAAGTCCTCCCGCCCTTTTTGGCGAACTCCGCCTCCTTTTTCGGCACCGGGCAGCTCCCCAAGTTCGAGGAGGACCTGTTCCACGTGACCGGGACCGACTACTACCTCGTGCCGACGGCCGAGGTGCCGGTCACCAACATCGTGCGGGACGAGATCCTTCCCGCACAGTC
Organism: Candidatus Deferrimicrobiaceae bacterium; assembly: GCA_035256765.1. NCBI lineage: Bacteria > Candidatus Deferrimicrobiota > Candidatus Deferrimicrobia > Candidatus Deferrimicrobiales > Candidatus Deferrimicrobiaceae > Candidatus Deferrimicrobiaceae bacterium. The sequence continues at coordinate 10,957 of DATEXR010000312.1, forward strand.
GCTTCCCCTCAAGATGACGGCCTACACCCCCTGCTTCCGCGCGGAGGCCGGTTCGCACGGGAAGGACGTCCGCGGGATGATCCGCCAGCACCAGTTCAACAAGGTGGAGCTGGTCAAGATCTGCCGGCCCGAGGAGTCGTGGGCCGAGCTCGAGTCCCTGACCGCCGACGCGGAGGACATTTTGAGGCGCCTCTCCCTTCCGTACCGCGTCGTGACCCTGTGCACGGCGGACCTAGGGTTCTCGGCCGCCAAGACGTACGACATCGAGGTGTGGATCCCGTCGCAGGGGAGGTACCGGGAGATCTCCTCCTGCAGCAACTTCACCGATTTCCAGGCGCGCCGGGCGAAGATCCGGTTCCGCGACGGCGACACGGGGAAGACCCGGCTCGCTCACACCCTGAACGGCTCCGGGCTGGCCGTGGGACGCACGGTGGTGGCCATCCTCGAGAACTTCCAGCAGGAGGACGGTTCCGTGGCCATCCCCGAAGCGCTGCGTCCCTACATGGGGGGCCTGGACCGGATCGCAAAAGCAAAGGGACGTTCTTAAAACTTTTCATATCCACGACGACGCACCTTCTCGCGATACTATCCCCCCCGTACCCGATGAGAGTCGCGCCGGAGGGGGGCAGCCGGCGGTTCAAGCGGTAGATTTGGATCGATGTAATGTATTGCGGTTCCATCATGGTTTTGATAAGAACATATATGTATTTAAGAAACATATGAGGTGGGGAGATGAAAGGATATGGCAG
>DATEXR010000313.1 GCA_035256765.1 Candidatus Deferrimicrobiaceae bacterium
TCGGCTGTTGGCCGTGGTTTGCGGGACGATCGGACGAGGGGGGACGGGGTTTTTCAGCAGCGCAACGCGGGACGTGCCGCCAGGTTTCGATACACCACGCCGAAGAGTTCGGCGCTCGGATGTCCCGCCGAGAGGTGAAGCCAGACCTTGCGCACCGTGATCTTGATCTGCGCCCCGACCTTGAGCAATTTCAGCCGGATCGTCTGGCACTGGGCTTTCGCCATCTCGGTGCCGGCCAGTCCCAGCCGGCGCAGCGCCTGCATCAGGCCGTAAGCGAACGACGACAGGTACAACCGCACCGGATTCGACCGCAAGTGGGCCGTCGAGGTCCGGTCCGCAAACAGGGCCAGCTGCTGCTCCTTGATCCGGTTCTCCCTCTCGCCGCGGGCGCAGTAGACGTCTTCGTACAAGGGCCTGCCTTCCATCGCCGCCAACCGCAACATGCCAGGTTCGCCAGTCTTCCCTTCTCCCGCCGATTTTTCGTTATAATTTGCATCGAACACGTTGTCCTCACGACTTTTTCGCTGCGGAACCTGCGGGGAGGCCATGAAAATCGCGGTGGTAAGGGAGATCCGGGAGGGGGAGAAGCGGGTCGCCCTCGTACCCGAATCGTGTAAAAAGCTGGTGCAGGCGGGGGTCCAGGTGGCGGTGGAGAGCGGCGCCGGGGAAGCGGCGTTCTTCTCCGACGATTCCTACCGCGAGGCCGGTGGGGGGATCGAGACCGACGTCACCGGACTGCTGGGGAGCGCCGACCTCGTCCTCAAGGTGCAGCCTCCCGATCTCCATCCGACACTCGGCCGGCACGAGGCGGACATGATGCGGGAAGGGGCGATGCTCCTCGGCACGCTGGTCCCGGTGCGCTATCCCGACGTGGTGGAGAAACTTGCGGCGCGGAAGATCAGCGCGTTCTCCACCGACCGGATTCCCCGCATCTCACGGGCGCAGTCCATGGACACGCTTTCCTCCATGGCGAACATCGCAGGGTACAAGGCAGTGCTGATCGCGGCCAACACGCTGCCGAAGTACTTCCCGATGCTCATGACCGCGGCCGGTACGGTCTTTCCCGCCAAGGTCTTTGTGATCGGCGCGGGCGTGGCGGGACTCCAGGCGATTGCCACCGCGCGGCGCCTGGGCGCCTCCGTGGAGGCGACCGACACGCGCCCGGCAGTCAAGGAGCAGGTGGAGAGCCTGGGCGCGCGCTTTGTCGGCGTCGAGACCGCGGAGAGCGCCCAGGACGTTTCCGGCTACGCAAAGGAGCTCTCCCCGGAGTTCTACCGCAGGCAGGCGGAGCTCATCGCCTCGCGCTGCGCCGCCGCCGACGCCGTCATCACGACGGCGCTGATCGGAGGCGTGAAGGCGCCAAAGCTCATCACCGCGGAGATGGTGCGGGCGATGCGGCCGGGCTCGGTGATCGTGGACCTGGCCGCCGAGGCCGGCGGCAACTGCGACCTGACCCGGCCCGGCCAGACCGTCGTGGAGCACGGGGTGACGATCTGCGGGCCGCTCAACCTGCCGGCGGAGCTGCCGTGGCACGCGAGCACCCTGTATTCGCGGAACCTGACCTCGTTCGTGCTGGCGTTCTGGAAAGACGGACGGTTCGACTTCAACCTGGACGACGAGATCCTCCGCGGCGCACTGGTGACGCATCAAGGCGAAGTGCGGCGCGCCTGAAAGGGAAGGAGACTCATCCGTATGAGCACGGATCTTGAACTGGGCTTGTACATCTTCGTCCTGGCGACGTTCCTCGGTTTCCAGGTCATCCGCCGGGTGTCGCCGCTTTTGCATACTCCGCTGATGTCGCTTACCAACGCCATCTCGGCCATCGCGGTCGTCGGCTCCATCCTGGTGGCCGGCGAGCAGAAGACCACCCTCTCCACCGTCCTCGGAACCCTGGCGGTAACCTGCTCGATGATCAACATCGTCGGCGGCTATCTCATCACCTACCGGATGCTGCGGATGTTCAGGAAGAGCGGGAAGGACAAGTCATGATCGACTCGTTCATCCCCCTGATCTACCTTGCCGCCGCGATTTCGTTCATCCTCGCCCTGATGTGGCTCTCCGCGGTGGCCACGGCGCGCCGCGGAGTGATCATCGGCGTCGCGGGGATGGCGCTGGCGGTGTGCGGGACGCTGCTCAAGCCCGAGATCGTGAGCTACCGCTGGATCGCGATCGCGTTCGTGGCGGGCACCGCCATCGGCGTTCCTATGGCGATGATGCCGATGACCGCCGTGCCGCAGCGAACCGCGCTTTCCCACGCCTTCGGGGCGCTGGCGGCGGGACTGGTGGGCACCGCCGAGTACTACCTGCGGACGCCCAACCTCGACCGCTTCACCATGGGTGCCCTGTCCCTCGAGGTGCTGCTGGGTTTTCTCACCTTCACGGCGTCGCTGATGGCCTTCGGAAAGCTGCAGGAGATCCTTCCCACGAGGCCGATCACCTACCGCCACCAGAACGTCCTCAACCTGGCGCTGATCGGACTCGCCGTGGCCGCCGGCGCGTACCTGACCGCGCGGCCGGAGGCCACCCGGCTGTTCCCCGTTTTCGGGGCGATGGCGCTGGTATTCGGCGTGTTGCTCATCGTCCCCATCGGCGGGGCGGACATGCCCACGGTGATCTCGCTGCTGAACTCCTACGCAGGGCTGTCAGCCGCGGCCATGGGGTTCGTCCTCAACAACAAGCTGCTGATCATCGCCGGTGCGCTGGACGGCTCCTCGGGCTTCATCCTTTCGGTGATCATGTGCAGGGCGATGAACCGTTCGTTCACCAACGTGCTGTTCGGGGCGTTCGGCCAGGTGCAGGCGGGGGCCGCGGCCACGCCTTCGCTGCGCACGGTCCGCAGCGCGACGCCCGACGAGGCCGCCGGCATCCTCCAGGCGGCGAGCCTGGTGATCGTGGTTCCCGGCTACGGGATGGCGGTCGCCCAGGCGCAGCACAAGGTCCGCGAGATGTACGACGTCCTGACGAAGGCCGGCATCGAGGTGAAGTTCGCCATCCACCCGGTGGCGGGACGCATGCCCGGGCACATGAACGTTCTCTTGGCCGAAGCTGACATCCCGTACGACAAGCTGATGGAGATGGACGACGTCAACTCCGAGTTCCCGCAGGCCGACGTGGCGCTGGTCATCGGCGCCAACGACGTCACCAACCCGGCGGCGCGCCACGACCGGGGAAGCCCGATCTACGGGATGCCGATTCTCGACGTGGACAAGGCGCGCACGGTGATGGTGATCAAGCGCAGCATGAACCCGGGGTTCGCAGGGATCGACAACGAGCTGTATTCCATGGACCGAACGCTCATGGTCTTCGGCGACGCCAAGGGGGTCGTGGGGGACATCGTCAAGGAACTTGCCGTGGGCCGGTAACCTCGGTTTGATTTTTTCATCCCTGCATTCGGGTAGTCGGGCCTAACCAGCGAGTATCGTTTCAGGTTCGTTGTAGGAAAGCATTCCCGGTCGGCGAAACGCACGACAACCTGCACGCCCACCGCGTGGAGCTCCTGATCCTCCGGGAGCTTTACCGGCGGTATCCCGGGAAAGTCGCCATCGGGATGGAGATGTTCCGGGAGCCGGACCAGGAGATCCTGGACCGGTGGACGAAGGGGGAGCTCCCGGAGCTCGAGTTCCTGAAGGCGACGCTCCCCGAGGTCGGCCTGCCTGACCCGTATCAGCGCGCGGCCATGAAAGCGGTCTACGGCGCCCACCTGCCGTCCGAAGGGATGTTCGAAGCGTTCTTCCGGGTTCAGCTCCTCTGGGAGGAGACGATGGCGGTGCGCGTCGTCGACTACCTCCGGAGAATGCCGATGCCCTACGCCATCGTTCTGCCCGAGGAGATCAACATCCCCGCCGACTTCGTCTGGTGGGTTCCGTACGAAGGGCTGGAGGGGAAGCGGGTGGCGATGGGCGTCCGTCTCGTGGAGAAGGACAACGAGGTTCTCGTGGAAGGGGTTATGCAGGGCTCTCCCGCGGAAAAGGCGGGAATCCTGACGGGCGACCGGATCTTCTCCTTCGACGGGTAAAAGGGGAAGGATGTCACGGACGTGTTCCTGCGCGTGCGGGAAAAGAAGGAGGGGGATGAGGCAATGGTGGCCGTCCGCCGGGACGGCGTCGAGAAATCGCTCCGGGTGAAGTTCTTCCCGATCCCCGGCAAGAAGCCGCACCGGTGTGAACGAAGCCGCCGCCTTCTACGTCGGCGCGGCGATCTGCCTGGTGGCCTTCGGAAGCCTGCTGCTGGCGAGGCGGCCTGAAGCTCCTGTGGTGGCCGGCCGGCGTATAAGCAACGGCGCGCGGTCGCGATAATGATATTTTTCCCGGAGGGAGATAAAATGGTTTTTCATTCCGCTCCAGGAGGACCGATGAGCCCGGACCGCGAGCATGAACACCGGGGATATTTATCGAACATGAACGCGAGCAGCCGCTGTGTTTCGGCGGATCCGATGGGGGGGGGTCGAGAAACCGCGCCGCTCACACGCACGATGTTCCGGCGCGGGAATTGCGCAAGCGACCCATCGCTTCGGACCCCATTTGATGTAGCGTGCGGGCTGCATTGCTTCGAGCCCAGCTCCCGTTAACGGGCGGCGTGCGCGATGGATCCCCTGGCGCCGCTGGAGTCCTTCTATGACATGGGCCGTGGAAAGGTTTTTCCTCTGACCCCCGAGCTTACGGCGCTCTACGGTTCCCTCCGATTCCCGGCGCACGAAGACCGGCCGTACGTCATTGGCAACTTCGTCACCACACTGGACGGCGTTGCTTCTCTTTCCGCCCCCGGCCTGGCGGATGGGGGCCCCATCAGCGGTTCCAACCCGCACGACCGGATGGTCATGGGACTGCTGCGGTCGGTCGCCGACGCGGTGATCGTCGGCGCCGGGACGCTTCGCTCCGAACCACGGCACCTCTGGACCGCGGAGTACGTCTGCCCGGCGCTTTCCGACTCGTACCGGCAGCTGCGAGCCGCGTTGGGGAAGAACGACCCCCCGTTGAACGTCATCGTCACCGCGCGCGGCGAGATCGATCCGGGCCTTCCCGTCTTCCGGTCCGGGACAGTGAAAGTGCTGGTCGTTACGACCCCGGAGGGCGCCGACCGGATCCGCAAACGCGACCTTCCCCCCTCCGTCGTCATCGGGGAAGTGAAGAATGAGGGCGCAATCAGCGCCCGGGCGATTCTTTCCGCGGTCGGCCGTCTCCTCCCCGGGGAAATCTTCCTTGTCGAGGGCGGACCGCGGTTGATGGGAAATTTCTTCGCCGAGAAATGCCTGGATGAGCTTTTTTTGACGCTCGCTCCGCAAGTTGCCGGGCGGGATGGGTCCGTCGAGCGTCCCGGATTCGTTGCGGGGAAGCGTTTTGGCCCGGAGCGTCCCCTCTGGGGATCGCTTGCCGGGGTGAAACGTGCCGGCAGCCACCTGTTTTTGAGGTATGTGTTTGCGACGGAGGCATCCGTATAACGTTTCACAAACGGGTTTTTCACGCGGCATACTTGAATCCATGCCGTTCATTGTTCGAATGGGCGCCAATGCCATCGCTATCCTGCTGATCGCCTACCTGCTTCCGACTGTGATGTCGGCCGACGGACCGATGGCGGCGCTCGCCGTGGCTTTCGTGGTGATCAACGGATTGCTCCTGTGGCTCGTCTCCGCCATCGTCCCCGACCTCCACGTCAATGGGTTCCCTCGTAGGAAGTTTCTTTTTTCGCTTTCTAACCAAGAGGGCACTTCCCTCCGGTTGGCCGCCAACCCGAACTCCACGCACACGTCGGGCGTCGAGGTGAAAGGGGAGGATGGGAGAAGTCCGGTCCCCGGTCGCCTTCCTGCGGTCCGTAAGTCCTTGGAAATGGATCGGGGAAGAAGTGGTCGAAAAGCGGTGGAGACCGCCCGGGGAGTTTCAGGGACCTTCGCGCCGGCCGACGTGGTCTTTGAATCTTGCGGATGACCGGTACGGCAAGCCCCTCTGAGCCATAACAAATCCGAACTAGCGGAAAAGTACAAGGGACACAAGGGCGCCGCCGAGCACGATCCAAATCGTGTCAATCTTGACGAATCGCTGCACCGCAAAAGCGGCCGTGGCCATTGCAATGGCAGAAATATCGACCAGAGTATCGACGCCCAGTTTGATCAGGACGACTACGAGAGTACCGAGAAATGCCGCAACGATACCACCGATGACTTGCTTGACGTAGCCCACCTGGCCGGCTTTGGCGTATGGCGCAGCGACGATCGTCGTCATGGCCCAGGCGGGAAAGTACATGTTCACCATGCCTGCCAGAGCCCCCGCAACGCCGGCCACCTTGTACCCTATGAACGTGCCGATAATCGTCACCGGGCCGGGGGTAATCAGGCTCAGGGCCAACGCGACGGCGAACTGCTGGTTGGTCAACCAAGCGAATTGGTTGACCACAGTGTCCTGGATGAAAGGAAGCATGGCATAACCGCTGCCGAAAACCAGCGCTCCGATCCGCAGGAACCTGGCGCCCATTTGCATCAACTCAGGGCGCAGGCGAATGAGGAGCAGGTCTGCGGTGAGGACCAGGGACAAACAGACGACCAACAGGGTCACGTCTCTCCCATGGAGGGGCAGGGGCACCTGGCTGCAGGCGGAAACGTAATCCGATTCAGCGGGTGGCCCCGCTTTGCTTAGCGACTGCCGGGTGGTGTCGGCGCCGAGGTTGCCGGATGCCAATCCCCCCTTCTTCCACAGACCGCTCCAACCGCCCGTCCAGCGGGCCAGGAGCGGGAAGCGGCGAAGGAGAAGAACCATGAGCAGGCTGGCGCCGCCGGCGATGAGCAGTATTTTTACGACCCCCATTTGGAACCAGAAAACCAGGGCAAAACCGGCAAAAGCCATCAGCCAGTGGAAAACCGTCTTTACGCCTGATCTCCAGAGGTTGAGGATGGTGTTGAAGACAAGACCGATCACGAGTGCTCCCAGGCCGCGAAACAGACCGGAAACGACGGGCATCTCGCCATACTTCAGATAGAGGTGAGAGAGCAGCAGCATGAGCAGAAAGCAGGGGGTCAGAAAGCAAACCGTGGCCACCGCAGCCCCCGGTAAACCGCGCAGGCGAAAGCCCAAATAGGACGAAAGATTTACCGTAGGCGCGCCGGGCAGGAGTTGGACGAGCCCGAGCCCTTCCATGTACTCATCGTCGGTGAACCATCTTCTCTTTTCGGTCACCCAGCTCTTGGCCTCTCCCAGAGCAGCCAGGCTGAAAGAGGACAGCCCGATTCCCAGAAAAGTGCGGGCGATGTGCCAGAGCTTGACCCGCGACACTTCACACCACGCAACCGGGTTTTGAGCATCCATACCCATGTGGAGTTACCCCATGAAACCGGACACTCGCCAGGACGTGCAGGTGGGGATGCCCGTTCCAAAACTCCCCGGCGGTCTGGATGCCAAGCAGCGGGTCGGGAGTTCGGGTCTTCCCAGGCGCGCCAGTCTTTTACTTACCTGGTCAATATCGGCATCCCGAAAAGGGGCCAGATGGTAAACAGCGCTATCGCAAGAATAATCATCAATAGAATGGAAGGAATAATACCGTATTTGAAGAATTCACCGCCGGTAAACTGCCCTGAGGCGTAGGCAATGGCATTCGGTGCGGCGCCGATCAA
>DATEXR010000314.1 GCA_035256765.1 Candidatus Deferrimicrobiaceae bacterium
GCTCGACGTCCATGATCCGGAAGGAATACCCGACCCCGATCTTGGGGGAGAGGATGAGCCCCGCGTTGTACATGGGATCCGCGAAGGCGAGGTAGCACGGGAGGTTGTACGCGCCGGGGTCGGTCTTGTCGGCGGCAAAGAGGAGGAACGGCTCGTTCGGCCTCTCCTCGAACTCCATCTCGGCGACGGCGGGCCCCATCCCCTTCACGTTCCCGGAAAAGGAGTCCTTGAGGAGGTCCTGGCCGGCGCCGTAGAGCCCCTGCGCCTTCGCCACCTCGGTTCCGGCGAGGAACGTTTCCCAGGCGAGCTTGTGGACCTGTTCGTTCAGGACCCCCTCGGCATGGGTCATGAGAATCGCGATGTCGTCGCCCGTGAATCCCACATGGCTGTCGATCAGGAGCTTCTTCCCCTTTTCGGCAACACTCTTGCGCACCGTCTCGAGGAGCAGCGCGCTCGGCCGGATGTGGCCCCCGATGGAGCCGATATCCGCCTTGATTACGGACAATGTGATCTTCATCGGTCACCTCCTCGGTAAGTGGATTCGGCCAGATTGCTCCGATACCATCGCACGAATCGCTCCACGCCCTCCGCGACGGGGACCTTCGGGTCATAGCCGATCTCCGCGCGGGCGCGCGTGATGTCCGCATAGGTCACGGGCACGTCCCCCGGCTGCACCGGGAGGAACCGCCGGAACGCCTTCCGCCCGGTGACCCGCTCCAGCAGGCCGACGAGGTCGGAAAGGGAGACCGTGGCGGACTCCCCGAGGTTGTAGATCCGGTGGCCGGGCGGCGCCGAGAGCGCCCCCAACACTCCCGCCACGACATCGTCGACGTAGGTGTAGTCGCGCCGGGTCGACCCGTCCCCGTAGATCCCGATCTCCTTCCCTTCGAAGAGAAGGCGGGTGAACTTGCGGATGGCCATCTCCGGCCTCTGCCGCGGACCGTACACGGTGAAGAACCGAAGCGACGCGATGTTCATCCCGTAGAGGTGGCAGAAGGCGTGGCACAACAGCTCCCCCGCCTTCTTCGTCGCGGCGTAGGGGCTCACCGGGTGGTCGACGGGATCGTCCTCGGCGAACGGGATCTTGGAGTTGCCGCCGTATACCGAGGAGGAGGAGGCGAACAGGACGCGGGGGACGGCACGATCCCGCGCCCAGGCAAGGACTCGGGCCGTGCCCGTGACGTTCACGTCGGCATACCCGACGGGATCGGCCACCGACGGCCGGACGCCCGCCTTCGCGGCCAAGTGGATGAGCGCGCCCGCGAGGGTGCCGTCGCCCCACCGGCGAAGCGCGGCCTCGTCCCGGATGTCCCCCTCGGTAAAATCAAACCCCGGGTGGGCCGAAAGGGCCGCCAGGTTCCTCTCCTTGAGAGAACGGTCGTAGAAGGGGTCGAGGTTGTCCAGCCCGAATACCCGGTCGCCCCGGAGAAGGAGAGCCTCCGCCACGTGGGACCCGATGAACCCGGCGACACCTGTCATGTAGATCGTGGCTGGCAAGGAGACCTCCGGTTCGGCGGAAACGCGGAATGGTCGAAAACCATAGTACCACTTTATCAAGAAAAATGAATGCGGGCCGGACCTTGTGGACGTGGAAACGGCATCCCCGCAAGGCTTGACAGGCCCTGGGCATTCACCGAAAATAGCCACTACGGCGGCATAGCCAAGCGGTAAGGCAGAGGACTGCAAATCCTTTATCCCCCGGTTCGAATCCGGGTGCCGCCTCCAGGGTTTACGGGGGCTTGGGGGTCAATCCTGAGTCCCCGTTCATTTTTGGTGGTGATTGTGGTGGTGATTTTGGCGGGCCGACAGCTCGTTACCGAGCGACAGCTCCGTCCTCGGTTCACGCTATGCGGAGTGAAACGACAGCTCCTTTCGGAGCGAGCGCTCCTGTCCGGTGGTGTCGATTACTTCTTGACGGAGTGGAACGAGTACCTCCTGAACTTCCTCCCAAACCCCACCAGTCCGACCAACCCACTTCCGATCAGTAGCAGAGTGGAAGGTTTTCATTCGGGTTCCTCTTCGGGTTCCTCTTCGTCGAAGGTGTATTCCGACACGTTCCCCGTGACGATCCCGGCGCAGGGGCGGCAGTGCGGTCCAGAGCCAGTAATAACGAGTCCCTCTCCGTGGGTGAAAAAGTCGCCGCACTTGCGGCATTTCGCAACCCCTGGCTTTCCCAACCGGTACGCTTTCGCCAAGTCTTTTACATCCATCTTTTACCTCCTTTTACGGCGCTTCCCTCACTCACAAACGCTCCGGCTTCTGCTGAACTGCGGGCGCTCAGCTAGAAAGAGGCGAGCCG
>DATEXR010000315.1 GCA_035256765.1 Candidatus Deferrimicrobiaceae bacterium
GCCGAGGCGCTCTCCGGCGCGGACTCGGTCATCCTCGCGGGGGTGTACGGGGCGGAGAAATTCCCCCTGGAAGACCGGCTGGACCCGGAGGAGGTGGTCGCCTCCCTCCGGGGGGTCGGACGGAATGCGGAATATATCGAAAAGGTCGACCGAATCGTAACGCATCTCTCCGGAACGTCGCGCGCCGGGGACCTGATCCTCATCATGTCGAACGGGGGATTCGGGGGGATCCAGGGGAAGCTGGTCCGGTCGCTGGAAACCCGCTCCATCGTCCCGCCGGTCCCCGGGAAGCCTCCCTGAAAGAGGGCGCTTGTGACCGGGGACCCTGGCTCGCGGGGGGCTTCCTCGTCGCTACGCTCGCGACCTGCGACCGCTCGCTGCCTGCGTTCATACATTCGCGGAAATCCCCGCCCGGCGTCCAGGGATCCGTTTCCGAAGAGGCCGTGCACCGAGAGGGCCGATGCGCCCCGACCGGCGAGGCGCCCGATCGAGGCGTACCCGCTGTGGTACGGCGAGGGAGGGCAACGAAGCCGGCGGGGATGCAGCGGTCCTCGAATGCCGGGATCTGAGGGAATGGATCCCTGGAGGCCGGTGCCCCGGGTCCCCGGTCGCAGCAAACTGCCGCCAGTGCTCGGCTCACTCATTGTTTATGTTTGACTTTCCCGGAGCGTCTGGTAGATTCAGCCCGATATGGGGTGGGGACGGAGCAAAAACGCTGCATGGCCCTTGTTGTTTCTCCTGTTCGCGGGCCTGCCGGCGGTTTCTTCGGTGGCTTGGGCCGCGGAGTACCCCCGGCGCATCGCGATTGCGCCGTTTGCCGTCCTGGGACCCCAGGAGGAAATCCGGCAGACGGTCGACATCCTTCCCCGCCTCCTTTCTTCCCGCCTGATGGCGCTTGCGGGCGCCGAGGTTCTCCTGCTTTCCCCCGCAGACAAGCCTGCGGGGGATGCCGCGAAGAAAGCCGGACTGCCCCTGCTGCTGAACGGAACGGTCGCGAAGCTGGGGGCGGGATACAGCATCGACGTGACCGTGTCCGACCTTTCGACCGGGCAGACGGCCGGCGCCTTTTTCATTGCGGCCGCTACGGTGGACGAGATCATCCCTCGGCTGGGCGACCTGGCCTCCGACATCTCGGAGAAGATGTTCGGCGTGAAGACGGCGGTCAGGACCTCTCCGCCGCCCACGCCGGTTCCGCCTCCGGTTTCCCCTCCCGCGATTCCGGCCCCGGCCGGCGCCGCGGGAGCTCAGATTGCTGTTTTGCCTCCCGCACCGGCCTTGCCTTCCCCCCAGACTGCCGCCACCCCCTCTGCCGCACCCCCTCCCTCCAAAGCGGAATGGGTCCCCTCCTCTCTTAAAAAGGTCGCGGAGTCCGGCAGGATCGCCGACGAGCTCCACGGGGTCGTGTCCGGGGACGTGGATCCCGAGGGGAACGGCGAAGTCATCGCCTACGGCAGGAAAGGGATCCACCTGTACCGCGTGAACGGGTCGGAGATCATGCCGAAGGCCAGGATCACGGATGGAATACCGGGCCATATCCTGAACGTCGAGGCGGTCGATCTCGACGGGGACGGAGAGAAGGAAATCGTAGTGACCGGTATCGACGGGGAGAGTCTCCGGTCCACGGTCCTGAAGAAAAAAGGGGAAACCTTCGGGAAGGTCGCCGACCGCCTTCCCTACCACCTCGTTCTCCTCCCGGACTGGCAGGGGAAGAAGGTTTTGGCCGGCCAACAACAGGGAGGCGATTTCCCCTTCCACGGGAAACTGTATGCGATGGTCTGGGACGGGAAGACCCTCAGGATGGGTGAGGCACTTCCGGCGGATACGCTGCTGGCGCCTCTTTCCTCCGGAATCCTGGGCCTCACCTCGGCGAGGTTCGGGGAGGAGTGGAAATGGATTTACACGGATAAGAATGACAATCTCCGCGTTCTTGCCGCTGGCGGGGTCCCCGAATACAAGACCGACGCGGACTACGGATGGTCGGGGGATTCCTTCGAGTGGGGACTCTACCTGCCGCGTCAGGGAAAAACCCGGTTTTACGTCAGAAAGGCGGCCCGCGTTTCCCCGGGGCCGGACGGAAGACCGCTGATCCTGATACCGAAAGCGGAACAGGGGCCGCTGAGCATGGAATTTTCCAGCAAGACCACCCGCCTCGTTCTTCTCCGTTGGGACGGGGGGGAG
>DATEXR010000316.1 GCA_035256765.1 Candidatus Deferrimicrobiaceae bacterium
GCGGATACGCGATTCCACCGAAATATCGAGGCAAGGAAAAGGGCAAGCGGGATCCCGAGGCCGAACGTGGGAAATACGCCGAGGAACACCCCGAGGGCGAATCCCAGGGCGACATGGACCGAATCCCCGCCCACGCGGACCAGGCGAAGGGAGATGTAGCGGAAGGTTCTTCGGCATCGCTCGAAGGGGGTGCGTGAGGGCCGCGGGGACATTGGCGGTATTATATAAAGAAATCCGGCCGGAAAGGGATAGTGCACCGTCTCGCAAATACCTTGGCATTCGAGCGCCGCTGCATCCGCTCCAGCTTCGTTGCGCTTCTTGCAACGAGGGGGACACTCCTGATTTTCTCGGCGAATAACCCAGGAGTGTCCCCCCCCATCCTCAGTCGCGCGCCTCGTTGGCGCGGCGCATCGACGCTCTCGGTGCTCAAGCTATTTACGAGGCGGTGCACTAGAATTCCAGCCCGGACTCCCGGGCACCTTCCGCCAGGGCCTTGACGCGCCCGTGATACAAAAACCCGTTCCGGTCGAAGATGACTTTCCGGATATTCTTCTCGGCGGCCTTCCTGCCGATATACTCCCCCACTTTCTTCGCGGCATCGCTCTTCTTCAGTTCGCCGATTTCGGCCCGGATTTCCGGGCTGAGGGTGGAGGCGGCGAGAATGGTGGACCCCGTCGAGTCGATCACGAGTTGCGCGTAGATGTGCTTCGCGCTTCGGAAAACCGACAGCCGAGGACGATGCTCCGTCCCGAAGATCTTCTTCCGGATTCTTCTCTTTCTCTTCTGCCGGGCGATTTCCCGCATATTTTTCTGGCTCATGGCTCATCGAACTCCATCTGGTGGTTTCCGGCCGGAAAACCTTCCTACTTTCCGGCAGCCTTTCCGACTTTCTTCAGGAGACGTTCGCCCCGGTACCGGATTCCCTTCTGCTTGTAGACGTCCGGCCGCCGGAGGGAGCGGATCTTCGCCGCGATGAGGCCGACGAGTTCCTTGTCCGCCCCGGATACCTTGATGACCGTGTTCGCCTCCACCTGCGCGCTGATCCCCTTCGGAAGGGGGAAGATCACGGGGTGGGAATACCCCAGCGCCATCTGGATCGCATCCTGCTTGACTTCGGCCTTGTAGCCCACCCCGACGATTTCGAGAGTCTTGGTGAACCCCTCGGCGACGCCTTTCACCATGTTCGCCACCAGGGTCCGATAGAGCCCGTAGAGGTTCCGGGCGGACTCCTCTCCGGGCTGCAAGGCGACGACGGCATGCCCGTCCTTGACCTCGACCGTCACCTTGTCGGGGATCGGGCGGGAAAGAGCACCCTTCTGCCCGGTGACGGTAAGGATTCCGTCCTTGATCTCGACGGTGACTCCGGCGGGGATCGCCACCGGCACTTTTCCGATTCTCGACATGGTTCCCTCCCCGGGAAAACCTGAGGCCCCTTTACCAGACCTGGCAGAGCAGTTCCCCGCCGATCGCGAGTTTCTTCGCCTTCTCCCCCGTCATCACCCCCCGGGAGGTGGAAAGAATGGCGATTCCGAAACCGTTCTTCACGGTGGGGATCTCATCCATTCCGACGTACACCCGTCGCCCGGGGCGGCTCACCCTTTTCATCCCCCGGATCGCGTATCCGGTCCCGGGCTCGTTCCTCAGGGTGATCCGGAGTACCGCCTGCTTCGGGTCGGGAAGAACGCGGTAGTTTTTCAGGAACCCCTCCTCCTTGAGGATCAGGGCGATGTTCTCCAGCACCCGGGTGGAAGGAAGCTCGAGCTGGTCGAACCTCGCCATCTGTGCGTTGCGGATGCGTGCAAGCAGATTGGATATATGGTCGTTGATGGCCATCCCGGTCTCCTACCAGCTCGCCTTTACCACGCCGGGGAGCTCCCCCCGGAGCGCCAGCTCCCGGAGACAGATCCGGCAGAGCTGGAACTTGCGGTAAAAGGCCCTCGGCCTTCCGCAGCGCGGGCATCGGTTGTATTGCCGGACGCGAAACTTTGGGGTCCTCTTCGATTTGGCGATGATCGATTTTTTTGCCACTCCTTCTCCTCCCGGAAGCGTCAGGCCCGAAACGGCATTCCGAGGAGGCGGAGAAGCTCCAGCCCCTCCTCGTCGTTGCGGGCCGAGGTGACGATCGTTATGTTCATTCCTCTTATTTTGTCTATTTTATCGTAGTTTATCTCCGGAAATATAATCTGTTCCCTTACGCCAAGCGTGTAATTTCCCCGACCGTCGAACCCTTTGGGGGAGACCCCCTTGAAGTCCCTCACCCGGGGCAGCGCGACCGCAATGAGCTTGTCGAGAAAGTAATACATCCGGTCCCGGCGAAGGGTGACCATCACCCCGATCGGGACGCCCGCCCTCAGCTTGAAATTCGATATGCTCTTGCGGGCCTTCGTGACCACCGCCTTCTGCCCGGTGATGAGACCGATCTCCTCGACGGCGGAGTCGATGACCTTGATGTTGTCGATCGCCTCCCCCAGCCCCATGTTGATGATGACTTTCTCGACTTTGGGCACCTGCAAGGGGTTCCGGTAGGGGAACTTCTCCTTCAACCGCGGAACCACCTCGTCCTTGTAATAATCGAACAGTCTCGCCATCTCCCGTCACCCCGGTCCGCCGGTATCCGGCGGGTCTTCGCTATTTCTTCTTGGTCTCGAGCACGTCGCCGCAGCGCTTGCAGGCGCGGTGCCTCTCTCCCGAATCCTCGACCATCATCGATATCCGCGTCGGCTTGTTGCACTTGTCGCACATGATCATGATGTTGGAGTACGAAAGCGCAGCCTCCTTCTCGACGATGCCGCCCTTCGGATTGGTCTTGCCGGGCTTCACGTGGCGCTTCACCATGTTGATTTTTTCCACGAAGACGCGCCCCGCATCCCGGTCCACTTTGAGGACCCTGCCGACCTTCCCCTTCTCCTTGCCCACCATGACCCGCACGATGTCGTTCTTCCGTATATGGAGCGTCGCTTCCGCCATGTCTCTCTCTCCCTCCCCCCTACAGAACTTCCGGAGCCAGGGATATGATTTTCATGAATTTCCTGGCGCGGAGTTCCCGGGCCACCGGCCCGAAGATCCGCGTTCCGACAGGCTCCCCCTGCGGGTTGATGAGCACGGCCGAATTCTGGTCGAACCGGAGAAAGCTTCCGTCGGCCCGGCCGATTTCCTTGGTGGTCCGCACCACCACCGCCTTGTACACATCGCCCTTCTTGACCTTGCCGTGGGGGATCGCCTCCTTCACGCTGACCACGATGATGTCGCCGACGCCGGCGTATCTCCGCTTGCTCCCCCCGAGCACCTTGATGCAGCAAAGACGCTTCGCCCCGGAATTGTCGGCCGCGTCCAGCATGGTCTGCATTTGGATCATGACATTCGTTCTCCGCTTGTCGGGTTAGCGAACCTCGGGCCGTACGATCAGCCGGGAGACTCTCCAGCACTTTTCCTTGCTCAGCGGCCTGGTTTCGATGATTTCCACGGTGTCTCCGACATGGTATTCGTTCCGCTCGTCGTGCGCCTTGTAGGTGGTCCGGCGCTTCGTGTACTTTTTATATACCGGATCCAGGACGACCCGCTCCACGCGAACGACGACGGTCTTGTCCATGCGGTCGCTCATGACGACCCCGATCTTCGCCTTGCGAATCCCGCGGTCTTGTTTTTCCTTTGCAGTCGCCATGCTACCTCGCCTCCCCTCCTTCTTTCTGCCGGAGGAACGTGATGATCCGGGCCAGGTCCTTTCGCCGGTTCCGGATGAGCATATGGTTGTCCAGGGAGGATGCCGACCGCTTCATCCGGAGACGGAAGATCTCGTCCCGCAGTTCCATCTCCCGGTGCCGCAACTCCTCGACCGCGAGGTCCTGGATCTCCTTCTTCTTCATGACCGCCTCATGCCTCCCTCGACAGGAACTTCGTCTTCAGGGGGAGCTTGTGCGAGGCGAGGCGAAAGGCCTCCCTCGCGGTCGCCTCGTCCACCCCCTCGATTTCATAGAGCACGAGGCCCGGGCGCACCACGCAAACCCACTCTTCGGGCGCCCCTTTTCCCTTGCCCATGCGGGTTTCGGCGGGCTTCTTGGTGACGGGCTTGTCGGGGAATATCCGGATCCAGATCTTCCCGCCACGCTTCACGAATCTCGTCATCGCCACGCGGGCGGCCTCGATCTGGCGGGAGGTGATCCAACCCGCCGTGGTAGCCTTCACCCCGTAGTCCCCGAAGTTGAGGGTGTTCCCCGCCTGGGCCGCTCCCCGTCTCCGCCCTTTTTGCATCTTCCGGAATTTCACCCGTTTCGGCGCAAGCATGCCCATGTTCTCCTATTCGATGGTCTCGCGGGAGGAGGACGGCAGCACCTCTCCCTTGTAGATCCAGACCTTCACCCCGATCTTCCCGTAGGTGGTTTTCGCCTCGGCGAACCCGTACTCGATGTCCGCCCGCAGGGTATGGAGGGGAACCCGACCTTCCCGGTACCACTCGGAGCGGGCCATTTCGGCTCCGCCCAGCCGTCCGGCCACGTGGATCTTGATCCCCTTGGCGCCGAGCTTCATCGAGGAGAGAACGGTCTTTTTCATCGCTCTCCGGAAGGCGATCCGCCTCTCGAGCTGCATGGCGACGTTTTCGGCGGTCAGCTGGGCATCGGTCTCCGGGCGTCGGATCTCCTGGATCGTGATCGAGACCTCCTTCTTGACGAACTTCTGCAGGTCCTTCTTGAGGTTCTCGATCTCGGCGCCCTTCTTCCCGATGACGATTCCGGGCCTCGCCGTGTGGATGATGACGTGGACGCGGCTGGACTTCCGTTCGATCTCCACCGACGACACGCCGGCGTGGATGAGCCGCTGCTTGACGTATCCCCGGATGCGCAGGTCCTCCTGCAGGTTCGTGGCGTAGTCCTTCTCGGCGTACCACCGCGATCGCCAATCCTTGATGATCCCCAGCCGAAACCCGTACGGATGTACCTTCTGTCCCAAAAGCCGCCTCCCTTCGGTTCGTCGCTCTCCCGTTACTTCTCATCGACCACGATGGTGATATGACTGGTCCGTCTCCGGTAGCGGTGCGCCCGCCCCATCGGCGCGGGACGGAACCTCTTCACGGACGCCCCTCCGTCCACAAACGCCTTCTTCACGAACAGGATGCCCGTATCGATCACGCCGGTCTGGGCGGCGTTCGCGACGGCGGAATCGAGCACCTTCCTCACCGTTTTGGCGCACGCCTTGTTCGCCAGCTTCAGGATCGTCTGCGCGTCGGAGAGTTTCTTCCCGCGGATAAGGTCCACCACGAGCCTCGCCTTTCTCGGGGAGACACGCATGAACCTTGCCGTCGCTCTCGCTTCCATCGTCGCTCTCCTTCCGCGGCCTACTTCTTCACCTTGGCCTTCCGGTCTCCCGAATGGCTGTGAAACGTGCGTGTCGGCGAAAACTCACCGAGTTTGTGTCCGACCATGTTTTCCGTGACGAAGACGGGCATGAATTTCCTCCCGTTGTGGACGGCGAACGTGAAGCCCACCATGTCCGGCGTGATGGTGGAACGCCTGGACCAGGTCTTGATGACCTTCTTGTCGTTCAGTTCCACCGCCCTGCGGACCTTCCTCTCCAGGCTTTGCTCTACGTACGGTCCCTTTTTGATCGATCTCGCCACGGATGACTCCCCTTTGCGATTATTTCCGGCGCTTTACGATGTAGGGATCGGAAGTCCGGTTCTTCCGGGTCTTGTGCCCCTTGGTCGGTTTCCCCCAGGGCGTGCAGGGATGCCTCCCCCCGGAGGATTTCCCCTCCCCGCCGCCGAGCGGGTGGTCCACCGGATTCATGGCGACGCCCCGAACCGTCGGCCGCCGGCCGAGCCAGCGGCTCCTGCCGGCCTTCCCGAGCGACACCTTCTCGTGGTCCAGGTTCCCCACCTGCCCCACCGTCGCCATGCAATCGACCAATACGAGCCTTACCTCTCCCGAACCGAGGCGCAAGTGGGCGTACCGCCCTTCCTTCGCGAGAATCTGGACGACGCTTCCCGCCGCCCGGGCCATCTGCCCTCCCTTGCCGATCTTGAGCTCCACGTTGTGGACCATCGTCCCCACCGGGATCTGCCGTATCGGAAGTGCGTTGCCCGGCTTGATGTCCGCGTCGTTCCCGGATAGAACCGTGTCTCCCACGGAGAGCCCGACCGGACACAGGATGTACCGTTTCTCCCCGTCCGCGTAATGAAGAAGGGCGATGCGGGCTGACCGGTTCGGATCGTATTCGATCGCGGCGACCCTGGCCGGGATGTCCTTCTTGTTTCTCCGGAAGTCGATCATCCGGTATTTTCTCTTATGCCCGCCCCCCCGATGCCAGATGGTGATTCTGCCCTGGTTGTTCCGCCCTGCCCGGTTTCCCTTTTTCTGAACGAGGCTCCTCTCCGGCTTCTTCTTGGTGAGCTCCTCGTTCGTAAGGACCGTCATGGAGCGGACGCCGGGGGAGGTCGGCTTGAATTTTTTGATTCCCATGGCTGCGGCTCCTTGCCTCGTCTCTCGCGTCACACGCCTTCGAAAAACTCTATCTTATCGCCCGGTTTGAGCACCACGACCGCCTTCTTCCAACCGGGACGTCTTCCGACGACCCGCCCCCTTCTCTTCTTCTTTCCGGAGACATTCATCGTCTTGACGTCGACCACCTTGACCTTGAACAGCTTCTCGACCGCCTCCTGGATCTGGTTCTTGTTCGCCCGGGGATCCACGGCGAACGACACGGCGTTGGTGGTCTCCTTGAGCAACGTCGCCTTTTCGGTGATCAGCGGCCGCTTCAGGACGTCGGTGATATTCATTTCCCCAGCACCTCGCTGATTCTGTCGAATGCCGGACGCGTGAACACCAACTGTTCGTACGAGAGGATGTCGACGACGTTGAGGGCGGAAACGGGAAGCGACTTGAACGACGACAGGTTGCGAATTCCGAGAACGAGCGTCTCCTTGGGCTCTTCCGTCACCAGAAGGGCGTGGGAGAGGCCGAGCTTCCCGGCGATCTTCAGGAATTCCTTGGTCCGGGGACCCGGAAGGTCCAGGTCGTCCACGAGCACGATCCGGTTTTCCCTCGCCCGGACGGTCAGCGCGGAGCGAAGCGCGGCCTTCATGGATTTCCGGTTGACCTTCTGCTCGTAGCTGCGGGGGTGCGGCCCGAACACCGTGCCGCCGCCGCGAAGCAAGGGGGAGCGGGTGCTCCCCATCCGGGCCCGCCCGGTGCCCTTCTGGCGGTACGGCTTTTTCCCGCCGCCGCGGACCTCTTTCCGGGTCTTGGTCGAAGCGTTTCCCGAACGTTTTGCGTTCCGCTGGGCGACGACCACCTGATGGAGCAGATGCTCCTTCACCTCGGCCCCGAAGACGGACTCCGGCAATTCGACCGTCTCTTTGACCTTCCGTTCCTTGTCGAAAAGCTCCAGGGTGGCCATCTCCGCGCTCCTTACTGTCCGTTGCCCTTCTTGATGGCGTGTCGCACGAAGACGAGGCCGTTCTTCGCCCCCGGCACTGCGCCCCGCACCAGCAACAGGTTCTTCTCCGTCTGAATGGCGACGACCCGCAGGTTGAGAACCGTTACGCGCTCGTTCCCGTAATGGCCGCCCATCTTCACGTTCTTGAATACCCGGGAGGGCCAGGAAGAACCGCCGATGGACCCGGGGGCGCGGTGGTGCATCGAACCGTGGGACGCCCCTCCGCCCTTGAACCCCCACCGCTTCACCACTCCCGCGAATCCCCGTCCCTTCGTCTGTCCCGTGACGTCCACGTAATCCCCTTCCCGGAAGATGTCGACCCGGATTTCGTTCCCGACCTCGAGGGGGGATTCGGAATCGACCCGAAGCTCCCGAAGAGCGGCGAACGCCCCTTTTTCCGCCTTCTGGAAATGACCGAGCATCGGTTTGCTGACGCGATGCGCCTTCTTCGCCCCGAACCCGAGCTGAACCGCGTCATATCCGTCGCTCTGCCTCTTTTTTCTCTGGACAACGGTGCAGGGACCCGCCTCGATCACCGTCACGGGGATGACTTTCCCCTGCGCGTCGAAGACCTGGGTCATTCCCAACTTCTTCCCAACGATTCCGGTTGTCATGGTCACACCTTATTCATCGGATTACGATGGCGGGGGACGCTCCCCCTCACTAAAGCTTGATCTCCACTTCCACCCCTGCCGGAAGGTCGAGCTTCATGAGCGCGTCGATCGTCGCGGCGGGCGGCTCGTGGATGTCCAGCATCCGCTTGTGCGTACGGATCTCGAATTGCTCCCGGCTCTTCTTGTCGACGTGGGGCGAACGGTTCACGGTGAACCGTTCGATCTTCGTGGGAAGGGGAATCGGCCCCGACACCTTCGCCCCGGTCTGCTTCGCTTTTTCGACAATCTCGCCGGTCGCCTTGTCCAGGAGCTTGTAATCGAACGCCTTCAGGCGAATGCGGATTTTCTGGTGTTCCATCGCCAAGGGATCTCCCCCCTTCCTTTCGGAATCTTGCTATTCCAGGATCTCCGCGACGACTCCGGCGCCCACGGTGCGGCCGCCCTCCCGGATCGCGAACCGAAGCTCCTTCTCCATGGCCACCGGAGCGATCAACTCCACCGTCAGCCCCACGTTGTCCCCCGGCATCACCATCTCCACGCCCTCCGGAAGCGTCGCCACCCCCGTCACGTCCGTCGTCCGGAAGTAAAACTGCGGACGGTACCCGTTGAAAAACGGAGTGTGACGGCCCCCCTCTTCCTTCGTCAGA
>DATEXR010000317.1 GCA_035256765.1 Candidatus Deferrimicrobiaceae bacterium
GTACTCGATGCTCAGGCCGATCACCTTGCGGCGGTCCGTTCGGTACACCTCGTCGGGGAGCGGGATATCCTTGAGGATCGGGACGTTGGCCACTTTCCAGCCGTGCACCGCCAGATACATGCTCAAGGGGGTTTTCCCGCAGCGCGAGACGCCGAGGATCACGATGTCGGCGCCGGGAAGGTCATCGGGCATCTTGCCGTCGTCGTGAAACACGGTGAAGTCGATCGCCTCGACCCTGTCGAAGTAGTCCTTGCGGAGCTTCCGGTAAAGCCCGGGTTTTTCGAGGGGCCTGGCGCGGGACTGTGCCGCCACCCGTTCGAGCAAAGGCCCCATGAGGTCGATGGTCACGACGCCGTGCTCCTTGCCGAGGCGGACGAGTGCTTTTCTCAGTCCGCTTTCCACCAGGGTGTGCACGACCGTCCCGCCTTCGGCCGATGCCTTCTTCATCACTTCCCGGATCTGCCGCAGATTGCGGACGTGGCCCTTCTTGATGACCGGCACGTCGAGCTTCGGGAACTGCGCAAGCGCGGTCTCCACGATCTGCTGGCCGCTTGTTCCCGAGCCGCCGGAGACGATGTAGACCGGCGGCGGGACCTTCTTCCCCTTGGCCTTGTCGCTGCCCACGGTTTCCTTTCCGTTGTCCGAGGTTGCATGGGATGCCGGGCACTGCCGCCCGAAATCAATCTATCAGGCCGCGGAGCGGTTTTCCAATCGACTTCGGGGACGGCGGGCGCACCCGCTTCCGGGACCGGATTCATACCGAGAGGAATTGCCGGCCGGGTTGGAATTGTGGGACGATGAGGATGACATGCCTATTATGGTTGGCCATCCTCGTTTTTACCGAAACGGGAAACCGCCGGCTTACCCTCAGAGAAGGGACGCCGCGAGGATGCGGTTGTAGATTCTTCCTGCCTCGGGAATCGACAGCCTGTTCGGGAGTCGATCGAGGATTTCCGGCAGGGACCGGAGGCCCGCAATTTCCACTCCCCGGGCCTTTCCCTGAACTTTCACATGCGCGTCCGCAAACAGGATGACCGGCTCGGGGAGGGGAGTGGTGATCCCATACTCGGCGAGCGATCCTCTCACCAGGAAACACTGGGCCCACGCCCGCCGGATCAAATCTTTTCCGAACGGCCGGCCGTTCCGCAGGAGTTGATTCCCGTCGAAGGTCACTTCTCCGGTGTGGCTTTTCGTTTCCAGGGTGAAGATCCCTTTCGGACCGATGAGGATGCGGCCGATCATTCCTTTCCCCGAGTCGAAGTCGTGAACGACGAAATATCCCTCCGGCAGACTCTCGAGAACATCCCGGACCGCTACCTCCGCATCGGCCCCCATTCCGGCGTCCCGACCCCGTCTTCCCTTTTCCCGGGAATAGGTTTCCAGGTATTGGATGGCGGCGACGCCCACCACGAACGCGGCGACCAATGCCCCCGGTCCGAAGGACCCGATGTTCTTCACGTTTTGGGGGAAAAAGAGGGAAATCAGGAAAACCCCTGCCATCGCCGATGTGCCGGCGACCAGCAGGGGAATCGGCATCTTTGGGGCGCCGGGTCCCGCCTTGTTCTGCTCGGCGGCCCTGCCCGGAGCCGTTGTTGTTTTCGCCATCTCCATTCGCGTCCATCCGGAAACGATCGAGTTTCCTGTATCTTATCGGAATATAATCGGAAAACTTTAACACATTCGCCACGCAGAGGCCGCCCGGCCGCCGGGCGCGGCGGTCGAACCGGGGGAACCTCTCCGGGGAGCCAGGTTCACGCCATTGACAAGGGGATGAAAGAATCCTTACATCGATCCGGTTCCGAGATCGGGACTATCCCAAACAGGATATCCGCGAGTAGAATTTCAGGAGGGAACACCGGACCGGTTTCGCCGCGGGGCGGCGGAGGCCGGTCCTTGCTCCCCGAAGCGGAAGGAGGGGCAGGGCGTTTTCGATGTCCATGATTTCCGACAGGGTCAGGTCCCTCGGGATGCGGATGACGCTGGTATGGGCTGGGCTTGCCGCGGCCCTGCTGCTCTCGATTTCCCTGGCCGCCGGTCTGTGTCCCGAAGAATGCAAGGCGACCTATCAATGGACGATCTTCGGGATGCCGTTTCCCTTCTTCGGGATCGGATTCTTCGCGATTTGCCTTCTTCTGTTCCATCTCCGTGACCGTCCCCCGGCCCGGGTCCTCCTCGCGTTTCTGATCGCCGGCGCGTGGGGGGCCGAAGCCACGTTTCTCTACGTGCAGCATTCCGTCATCAAAATCTGGTGCCCGATATGCCTCGCCGTGGCATTATGTGTCTTGCTGGCGGGGATTGCCCTCGTCATCGCCTGGTTCCCGGGCATGAGGAAACCATTCGGATCGGGGAGAGGGGCATCGATGCGGTATCTGTCGAGAGGGGCTTTTCTCGCGGCGGTGATGATCGCGGGTTCGTATATTTCCTTCCTCGGATTGGGAAACCCCGCCGCTTCCCACGCGGAAACGCTCCCGCTGGCCCTTGGGAAGCTGGACTCCGACGTGGAAGTCTACGTGTTCACCGACTGGTTCTGTCCCGCCTGCCGGAAGGCGGAACCGGATATGGAAAGGGCGTATCCGGACATCATGACGAGGGCGAAGCTCTTGTTCATCGATATCCCCATCCACATCGAAACGATGAATTTCCTCCCCTACAACCTGAGTTTCCTCGTCCGGGAGAAGGCGAAATACCTCGAGATCCGGAAGACACTCCTTCGCCTGGCGGAGAGGACGAAGGAGCCCACTCCGGAAGATATCCAGAAAGCCGTCGCTCCGTTGGGAGTCACCTACCGGCCGCTGAATTATGCGGACGTGAACGCGGGGGTTCAATATTTCCAGTCGGTGACGCAGGCCTTCCGGGTAGAGGGGACACCCGCCATGGCGGTGTACAACCGGAAGACGAAAACCACCCGGGTGCTCAACGGCACGCAGGATCTTTCCTATTCGTACATCCTCATGGCGGTCTCGGGAGTCGCGCCACCGTAATTTCGGCAGGGGGGCGGCTCAGAAGCTCTTCCGGGTCTCGACGAGGAGCTACGCGCGGTCGATCGCTCCGTCCCCCGCCAGGGAGGCAAAGAACAGCCAGCTCGGGGACATCCGAAGCTAGCCCGCATTTCTCACCAGGCTTCTGCTGCTGCGGCGGATACAGGCATGTCTACTGCGTTGCGCTCGGTCGGGCTCCTCGACGTAGTGTCCACTACGTCTCCGGGGCCCTCGGTCGCGCGCCTTGTATCCACGCCCGTCTCCACCGCCTCGCGACGAACCCTGGTGAGAAATGCGGGCTAGGGGCGCGCCCCGGCTCCCGGGATCGTGTCCCGTGAAACCCGCCTTCCCGAAAACCGTAGGGAAAACGTGCCCCCCTGCCTTCGACCGGAGTTCCCCCCCTGCATTGGGGTTGGGAAAAAAAAGGATTGACAGGGACGCGAAAGAGGATTAGAAATTACAGCATAATCTGATTATACTGTTAAAATTAAATATCCTGATAAATAAAATAAAAAGGAGATAATAGTGGAAATAAGAAAAACGGTGAAAGCTAGGAAAACTGATAAAACTGGAAAAACGGGGGAAAACGATTCCTGCTGCCCGACGGCGGGGATCGGGATGTGCAGGATCGAGTCGATGGTGTCCGTGGACGAGCGCGGACAGCTGATTCTGCCGAAGGAGATCCGCGACAAGGCGGGGATCAAGGGAGGAGACAAGCTGGCGGTCGTCAGCTGGGAGAAGGGCGGGAAGGTTTGCTGCCTCTCCCTGATCCAGGTCGAGGAGTTCACCGGGATGGTCAAGGATCTGCTCGGCCCCCTGATGGGCGAAATACTCCACAAAAGATAAGGGAGGGGAAGAGGATGGACGCGGGGAAGATACGGAAGCTTGTGCGGGATCGATATGGAAGGATCGTCAGGCAGGAGAGTTCCTGCTGCGGACCTTCCAGGACGTGCGGAGGCGCGGGTCCGGTCGAGGAGACAAGCAGGCGAATCGGATACTCGAACAAGGAGATGCGATCGGTGCCCGGGGGGGCGAACCTGGGGCTTGGCTGCGGCAACCCGACGGCGCTCGCCTCCCTGAAAAAGGGAGAGACCGTCCTCGACCTCGGATCGGGGGCGGGTTTCGACTGCTTTCTCGCTTCCCGGGAGGTCGGCCCGGAGGGGAGTGTCATCGGTGTGGACATGACTCCCGAGATGGTCGAAAAGGCGCGGGAGAACGCAAGGCGGGGCGGATACGGAAATGTGGAATTCCGGTTCGGCGAAATCGAGAACCTCCCCGTCGCCGATGGCACGGTGGACGTGATTCTCTCCAATTGCGTCATCAACCTTTCCCCGAACAAGGGGAGAGTCTTCCAGGAAGCGTTCCGGGTGCTGAAACCGGGCGGAAGGCTGATGATTTCGGACCTGGTCGTGGTGAAGCCGCTTTCGCAGCGGTTGAGGAGATCCGTATCCGCCTATGTCGGCTGCGTCGCCGGAGCGATCCGGAAGGAGGAGTACCTCGAATCGCTTTCGGCGGCGGGGTTTCGGGAAGTCGCTGTCGTGGAAGAGACCTCCTTTCCCGTCGGGGGGTTTTCCACCGATCCGCTTGCAAGGGGGATGATCGAGGAACAAGCGATTCCACCCGAGGCGATCAGGGAGGTGGAAAGCCTAGTATCGAGCATCCGGGTGCACGGCAGGAAGCCGGCCGGCAAGGAATAAGGGAAGGAGAGGTTCAGACGGGCTCCGCGTACCGGTGGAGCGGCCGGGGGCGGGCCGGTCGGAAGGCGCGCAGGTTGTGGACGTTCACCCGAAGGCGTCTCCCGATCACCGATTCCAGGGCCTTCAGCACGATCTCCTTGAGTTCCTTCGGCGCCATCTCCACCCGGGCGTTGATGGTCATCCGGACCCGCGGGACGCTCTCATCCAGTTCCCCGCGCAGATCGATCGGGCCTCCGAGGCGAGTCAGGTTCGCGGCGCAAAACCGCCCATTCGCGGTGAGAATGGTCTTGACGTGCCCCACGGCGGCCCGACGCTTCGTAAAAGCCTGCTTCATCTCCCGCATCACGAACAGGCACAGCAAACGCCAGTCCGGGATACAGCAGCCCCGCGTGGCCAGGGAGAGGTCGGCGTTCAGCCAACCCAGGGCGGCCTCCCCTTCGGCGTATACGTCGTAATCCACCGAGGCGATCCTGTTCCCTGCCGAGGCACTGGTCAGCGCCTCGTCCAGCCATCCGGAGACACCCGCGCCGGTGACGGCGGAGATCGTCCGCACTGGAACTCCCGGGAACGCGCCGGAGACGAGGCGGCGCAACTCCTTTCGCTCGTCCCGATCGATGAGGTCCGCCTTGGCGATGAGGATCCGGTCCGCCTCTTCCAGCTGTTTCCGGAAGATGTAATTCGGGCCCCGGCCGGCCGTCCTCCGCTTTCCGGACAGGACCTTGCGCAGACGGTACGGGTCGACAAGCACCGAGAGGGGAGAGGGGATGAACTCCTGGCGAAAATGTTCCTTCAGGGGCTGCAGAACGGTCGCCGACAGATCCGTGCAGCTTCCCACCGGCTCCAGAAGGATCACGTCGGCCTTGATCTCCTTTCGCAGCTTCCCGGCGTTTCGCAGCAGGGCTGGAAAGTCGCAGCAGAAACACTTTCCCCCCACCTCGCGCACGTCGAGGCCGTGCTGGGCGAGGAGACGGGTGTCGACGTTCCCCGGAGCCTGGTCGTTCGTGACCAGACCGACCCGCCTGCCTCGGGCGACCAGCTTTCGCGCCGCCCGGAACAGGAGGGTGGTCTTTCCGGATCCGAGACCCCCCCCCACGAGGATCAGGCGAACCTTCTTCACGGGTTCCTCTCCGCGTAGATCTTTGGACCGGACCTGCCTGGTGGAAGAGCCGGTATCCGGTTTCGATCGTGGCGATTATGTCGCCATCCATGCCCGGAAACCGGAATAGTCCATCCCTCGCGTTTTCCCGTCAAGGGGCTTTCTTCTCGTCGCGAATGAGCCGGTGCATCTTCTTCCTGAGGTTCTTCGGGATTTCATGAACCGGAAAAAGAAGGGCGTCGTCCTCGCCCGACATTCCCGGCGAACGGGTTGGGGGAGGGGCGGTGACCGATACGCTTCACCGCCCGGCCGTCAGATTACCCCGCCTTCATTGCGGGGCCGGGTCCAAGACCTTCACGGCGAAGTGGGTCCCCCGGATCCCGATGGAGGCCGTCGGAGTCTCGAAACGCACCGACTCGGGGGACAGCTTCCCGATGAGACCCGAGAGGTAGGCCATGGTTCCTTGGGTGATGCGGACCAGCAGGCCGAACTTCTCCTCCGCGGGGGAAAAGAGGAATTTCTGGATGACGAAGCTGCTT
>DATEXR010000318.1 GCA_035256765.1 Candidatus Deferrimicrobiaceae bacterium
TGAGGAACACCATCGGCACCACGACCTGGAGCGTCTTCTTCGCCCGGATCTGGCTCTCGTACTGCCCCGACCACTCGATAAAGTAGCCGGGCGGGAGCTTCAGGTTCTTCGCCAGGTACTCCTTCGCCTCGTCGACGAACCTCCCCATGTCCCGCCCCCGTACGTTCAGGAACACGACCGAACGCAGGAAGGAGTTCTCCGCGCTGATCATCGCGGGGCCCGGGGAGACGGAGATCTTCGCCACCTGGCCGAGGGTGATCTGCCCGCCCCCGCTTCCCATGGGGGCGCCGCCTCCACCGCCCTGGCCCATCCCCCCCCCGCCGCCTGCGGGAGCGGAGGCGGGAGCGGCCGAGGCGCTCACCACGGGCCCCCGGGGGATCGGGATCCGCTTGATCTTCTCGATGTCCTGCCGGTAGTCCCACAGGAACCGGACTCGGACGGGGAAGCGCTGCCGCCCCTCGATGGTGTTGGTCACCGGCATGCCGCCGAGGACCGTCTCGATCACGTCGTTGATGTCATCCACGTTGAGGCCATACCGCGCGGCCGCTTCCCGGTCGGGGACAATGTCGAGGTAGGTCCCCCCCAATGTCCGCTCGGCGACCACGTCCACCGCTCCCGGCACCTTCTTGAGGACCTCGCCGGCCGTGACCGCAAGGTCCGATAATTGGTTGAGGTCGTCCCCGTAAATCTTGACACCAAGGTCGGTCCGGACGCCCGTGGAGAGCATGTTGATCCGGTTGATGATCGGCATCGTCCAGCCATTGCCCACTCCGGGGATCTGGAGCCTGGCGTTCAACTCGCCGATGAGCTTCTCCTGGGTCATCCCCTTGCGCCACTTGTCTTTGGGCTTGAGCAGGATGATCGTCTCGAACATGGAGACGGGGGAGGGGTCGGTGGAGGTCTCGGCCCGGCCCACTTTCCCCAGGACGTGCTCCACCTCCGGGGTCTCCTTGATGATCTTGTCCTGGATGGTGATGAGCCGCTTCGCCTCGTTGATCGAGATGTTGGGCAAGGTCACCGGCATGAAGAGCAGGCTCCCCTCGTTCAGGGGCGGCATGAACTCCCTGCCGATGCGCGTCACCATGACGATCGCGATCGAGAACAGGGCCGCGGCGATCGCCACCGTCTTCTTCCGGTTGTCAAGCGCCCAGTTGAGCGCCGGCTTGTACACCTTCATCAGGGATTTCATCGTCCAGTTGTCCTCTTCCTTGTGCAGCTTGCCGCGGACAAGGAACGAGCACAGGACGGGCACGAGCGTGACCGCGATGAAGGTGGACCCCACCATCGCGAACGTCTTGGTGAAGGCCAGGGGATGGAACATCTTTCCTTCCAGGCCGGTCAGGGCGAAGACCGGGACGAACGCCAGGATGATGATCGCCATGGCATAGAAGATCGGCCGGCCCACCAGGTGGGCGGCCTTTTCGGTGATGGAGAGGATGTTCTTCTCGTACCCCTCGCCGTACTGCTCGGCGTGGCGGATCACGTTCTCCGTCATCACGATCCCGGCGTCGACCAGCACGCCGATCGCGATGGCGATCCCCCCCAGGCTCATGATGTTGGAATTGAGCCCCACGTAGTGCATGAAGATGAAGGCGACCAGGATGGCCAGCGGCAGCGGCGAGGTCACGATCAGGATCGACCGGAAGTGCCACAGGAAGATGATATGCGCCAGCGTGACGAGGATCACTTCCTCGATCAACGCGCCCTTGAGGGTGTCGATCGCCTTCTGGATGAGATCGCTGCGGTCGTAGGACGTCTCGACCGTCACGCCGGGAGGAAGCCCCGGGGCAAGCTCTTTCAGCTTCGCCTTGACCCGCTCGATCACCTTCTGCGCGTTCTCGCCATACCGCATGACGATGATCCCGCCGGCGACCTCTCCCTCGCCGTTGACGTCGAGGAGCCCGCGGCGTGAAGCCCCGCCCATCTGGACGACCCCCAGGTTCTTTACATAAATGGGCGTTCCGGAAAGCGAGGTGCCGACGACGATGTTTTCCACGTCCTCCTTCGACCGGAGATATCCCCGGCCGCGGACCTGGTACTCCATCGCGTTTTCCTCGATGACGTTGCCGCCCACCTCGCGGTTCGCCATGGACACCGCCTGGGTGACCGCCTTGACGGGGACCCGGTAGGCCAGGAGCTTCACCGGATCGAGATCGACCTGGTACTGCTTCACGAACCCGCCGATGGAGGCCACCTCGGCCACGCCCGAAACCGCCTGGAGGGGATACCGCAGGTACCAGTCCTGGATGGCTCGCATTTCGCCCAGGTCGTACCTGTCGCTCTTTAGGTGATACCAGTAGACGTGGCCGACCCCCGTGCCGTCGGGACCCAGCACCGGGGTGACCCCCTTGGGCATCCGGTCCCCGAGCTGGTTCAGCCGCTCCAGCACGCGGCTGCGCGCCCAGTAGAGGTCCACCTTGTCCTCGAAGATCACGTAGATCATCGAGGCGCCGAACATCGTCGTGGAGCGGACCGCTCGGACGTGGGGCAGACCCTGGAGGTTGGTCGCCAGGGGGTAGGTGACCTGGTCCTCGATGATCTGAGGGGACCGACCTTCCCACATCGTGTAGACGATGATCTGGTTGTCGGAGAGGTCCGGGATGGCGTCCACAGGCGTCCGCAGGAGCGCCCAGATCCCCCACAGCAGGATGACAACGCTCCCCAGGATCGTCAGGAACCGGTTCTTGAG
>DATEXR010000319.1 GCA_035256765.1 Candidatus Deferrimicrobiaceae bacterium
CTGGCAGGCAAAGAGATCGTTCTGGGCGTTACGGGGGGGATCGCGGCCTACAAGGCGTGCGAGATCATCCGGGAACTCAGAAGCGAGGGAGCCAACGTCACCACGATCCTCACCGCCGCGGGTTCGCAGTTCATCACCCCCCTGACCCTCCAGACGCTCTCCAAGAACCCCGTGGTCATGGACATGTGGAACCTGATCTCCGAGTCGGAGATCGGGCATATCTCCCTTGCGCAGCGGGCGCACCTCCTCCTGATCGCCCCGGCCACGGCGAACATCATCGGGAAGATCCGGGGCGGCATTGCGGACGACATGCTGTCGACCGTCGTCATGGCGATGGGGGCCCCCGTGGTGCTTGCCCCCGCGATGAACAGTCAGATGTACGCGTCGGCGGCGGTCCGGGAAAACATCGCGGTCCTTCGGTCCCGGGGCTTCCTGTTCGTCGAGCCCGACGAGGGGGAGCTCGCCTGCGGCACGGTGGGCCCGGGTCGTCTCGCGATGGTCGGCAAGATCGTCGAGATGGCGAGGATCGTGCTCGCGGAGAAGATCCTCGAGAGGAAGAAGGTTTTGGTGAGCGCGGGGCCCACCGCGGAGAGCATCGACCCCGTGCGGGTCCTCTCCAACCGGGCCTCCGGCAAGATGGGGTTCGCGATGGCGCGTGTGGCGCGCCGGTTCGGGGCCGACGTCACGCTCGTGTCCGGCCCGACCGCGCTGGCCGACCCGTATTTCGTGAAGACCGTCCGCGTGCGCACCGCGGAGGAGATGCAGACGGCCGTCGAACGGGAATCCGCGGATGCGGATGCCGTCGTGATGTGCGCCGCAGTGGCCGACTTCCGGGCGGCGTCCGTTTCCCCGACCAAGATCAAGAAGGATGGCGGCGGGTGGAACCTGGAGCTGGCCACCACCGTCGATATCCTCGACCGGCTCGGCAGGGAGAAGGGACGCCGCGTGCTCGTCGGGTTCGCGGCGGAGACGAGCGACATCGAGCAGAACGCCATCGCGAAAATGAGGAAAAAGAACCTGGACGCGATCGTCGCCAACGACGTCTCCCGGACCGACATCGGATTCGAGTCGGACGACAACGAGGTGCGGATTTTCTTCTCCGACGGGGAGGTCCGGGAACTCCCCCTCGCGACGAAGGAGGGGATCGCGGTCGGGGTCTGGCTGGCCCTCCACAGGAAGCTGATCGCGGGATGACCGGGCGCCTCACACGGACCCTGGTAGCCGCCTACCTCCGGGAGATCGGGATCGACTACGTTCCCGCCCCTCCCCGCTCCGGGGAGGAGACGGCAGCGCCGGAGGAGCCGGCACACCCGGGCGGGGAGACCCTCGAGGAGATCCGGAGCGAGATCCTTGCGTGCCGCCGTTGCCCCCTCTGCTCCGGGCGGAAGAACGTCGTCTTCGGGGTCGGAAACCCCCGGGCGAGGCTGATGTTCGTCGGGGAGGGCCCCGGGGAAGAGGAGGACCGGCAGGGCGAACCGTTCGTCGGGGCGGCGGGCAGGCGGCTTACCCGGTGGATCGGTCGCATCGGCCTCACCCGCCAGGACGTCTATATCGCGAACATCGTCAAGTGCCGACCGCCGGGCAACCGGGCGCCCCTTCCGGAGGAGGCGGCCGCCTGTCTGCCCTATCTCGGGAGGCAGATCCGGGCCATCCGGCCCGCGCTGATCTGCACCCTCGGCGCCGTGGCGCTCAACTTCCTCCTCGGCAACAACGATCGGATCACGCGGGTGCGGGGACAGTGGCGCGACCTGGACGGCATCCCCGTGCTCCCCACCTACCACCCCGCCTACATCCTGCGAAACGCCGCGCGGGAGCACGAGGTGTTTGCCGATTTCGATCTTCTCGCGGAACGGCTCCGATCCGGTTGAGATGGAGGCTCCTCTTCCCGTGGTACAGGTCGGCAAAAGGGGCGAGGAGCGCCTCCGCTCCGGGCACCTCTGGGTGTTCGGGGACGATTTGAGGGAAGTGCCGCCGCAGCTGCCGTCCGGGCAGTGGGTTACCGTGACCTCCCGTTCCGGAGAGATGCTGGGGACGGCCACGTGCAACTTGTCGAGCAGGATCGCGGTGCGGCTCGTCTCGCGGGGCGCGGGGATGCCCTCGAAGACGTTTCTGGAGGAAGGGATCCGCCGGGCGATCGCGCGGAGGGCGGACGCGGGGCTTACGGGGCTTACAGCCCTGCGCCTCGTCTATTCCGAGGGGGACTTCCTCCCCGGGCTCATCGTCGACCGGTACGGCGCCCTCCTCTCCGTCCAGATCCTCACGGCCGGGATGGAGATTCTCCGGGAAGAGATCGTTTCGACCCTCGTCGGGGAGCTTGCCCCCCGCCTCATCTACGAGCGGTCCGAGGGCGCACCCCGCAGGCTCGAGGGACTCGCGGAAAGAAAGGGGGCGCTTTGGGGCAACGGTCCTCCGCGGGAGACGGTCACCCTGGACGGATGCCGCTTCCTCGTGGACGTGGAGGCAGGCCCGAAGACGGGTTTTTTCCTGGACCAGCGGGAGAACCGGAAAATCGTCCGGGGCCTGGCGCGAGGGAGGTCGGCGCTCGACGGATTCTGTTCCACCGGGGCGTTCGGGATCTACGCGCTCGCGGGAGGCGCGACAAGCGTGCTCGCGGTGGACGTCTCGGGAGAAGCGGTCGCCGCGGCGGCGGAAAACGCGGCCCGGAACGGTTTCGCCGGCCGGTGGGAGGGAACGCAGGGACACCTCTTCCACGTTTTACGGGATCTGGAGGGGAGCGGGCGACGGTTCGACCTTGTCATTCTCGATCCCCCCTCCTTCACCAAGTCGCGGGAGGGGCGGGAAGGGGCGATCCGGGGATACCGGGACATCAACCGGCTCGGCCTCTCCCTCCTTTCCCCGGGCGGGATCCTCGCCACCTCTTCTTGCACGCAACTGGTCGATATGGCCAAATGGAACGAGGCGCTCCGGGACGCGGCCGCCGATGCACGGGCGGATGTGCATGTTATCGCGCGAGGGGGGCAGTCCCCGGACCATCCGGTTCTTCTCGGTGTGCCCGAAACCGAATACCTGAAGTTCGCCGTGTTGCGCAAGAGGGAAACGTGACCCGTTTTCTTGCCCGATCGCCCGTGTCTCGCGCCGCCGCCGTTTTTTCCGGTCGGGG
Source organism: Candidatus Deferrimicrobiaceae bacterium (assembly GCA_035256765.1). Lineage (NCBI taxonomy): Bacteria > Candidatus Deferrimicrobiota > Candidatus Deferrimicrobia > Candidatus Deferrimicrobiales > Candidatus Deferrimicrobiaceae > Candidatus Deferrimicrobiaceae bacterium. Next base: position 3,122 of record DATEXR010000319.1, read on the forward strand.
AGGGCGCCGGATGCGTGCGTTCGTTTTCTTCCTGATGCTCGCGCTGCTCTCGGTCCCCGGCGGGTCGCGGGGCGCCACCCCCGGTCCGGTCATGGTGGCCGCGATCGCATCGTCCATCAACCCCGTCACCGCCGATTTTCTCTCCTCCGCCATCGAGCGCGCGCAGGAGGAGAACGCGGGACTGCTCGTGGTGGAGCTGGATACGCCCGGCGGCCTCGACAGCGCCATGCGGCAGATGGTTCAGGAGATCATCCGGACCCCCGTTCCCGTGGCCGTCTACGTTTCTCCCCCGGGGTCCCGCGCCGCCTCCGCGGGGGTGCTGATCACTCTGGCCGCGGATATCGCCGCCATGGCCCCCGGCACGAACATCGGTGCCGCGCACCCCGTCGGCATCGGCGGCGGGGGGATGGACAACACGATGGCGAAAAAGGTGGAAAACGACGCCGCCGCGTACGCCCGTTCCCTCGCGGAGAAGAAAGGGCGCAACGGGGAGTGGGCCGAAAAGGCGGTCCGGGAGAGCGCATCCCTGACCGAAACGGATGCGCTCCGGAAGAATGTGATCGACCTGGTTGCCCCGTCGCTTTCCGATCTTTTGTCCGCCGTCGACGGGCGGGTGATCGAGAAGGGGGGGAAGAAAAACCCCTTGCGGACGAAAGGCGCGGCGGTCACGCGCATCCCGATGGGGCTGCGCCACCGGGTGCTGTCGGCGCTCGCGGACCCGAACATCGCCTACATCATGATGATGATCGGCATCTACGGGATCTTCTTCGAACTGTCCAACCCGGGAGCGGTGTTCCCGGGAGTGGTCGGGGGGATCGCCCTCATCCTGGGGTTCTACTCCCTGCAGACGCTCTCGGCCAATTACGCGGGGTTCCTTCTCATCGCGCTCGCGCTGATCCTGTTCATTCTCGAGATCAAGATCGCCTCCCACGGGGCCCTGACCATCGGGGGGATCATCTCCCTGGTGCTCGGGAGCCTCATGCTGTTCCGGTCCTCGGCGGATCCGTATCTCCGCATCTCCTGGGCGGTCATCCTCACGATGGTCGGCGTCTCCGCCGCGTTCTTCGGCACCGTGGTCGCCCTCGCGGTGCGAAGCCAGCTCCGCAGGCCCGCGACGGGGTCGGAAGGGCTGATCGGGGAGACCGGGGTGGCCATGGGGGACTTCACGGGGAAGGGGAAGATCTTCGTCGTCGGAGAATTGTGGGACGCCCGGTGCGACGCGCCCCTTCGCAAGGGGCAGGAGGTGATGGTCGAGGGCAGACAGGGAATGACGCTGGTGGTGAAGCCAAAAACGTAGCCGCACCGGTTCCGGCGGCCCAATCCTTCCGGAGGGAAAAGAGCATGATTCCTTACGTTGCGATTCTGGTCATCGCGGTCCTGTTCCTGTACAGCGCCATCAAGATCCTGAACGAGTACGAGCGGGGCGTGATCTTCCGGCTGGGCCGGGTGATCGGGGCAAAGGGGCCGGGGTTGATCCTCCTCATCCCCATGATCGACAAGATGATCCGGGTCGACCTTCGCGTGGTGGCGATGGACGTCCCGCCCCAGGACGTGATCACACGGGACAACGTCTCCATCAAGGTGAACGCCGTCCTCTATTTCCGTGTACTGGACCCCAACCGGGCGATCATCACCGTCGAGAACTACCTGTACGCCACCTCGCAGCTCGCGCAGACGACGCTGCGGTCGGTGTGCGGCCAGGGAGAGCTCGACGACCTGCTTTCCGAGCGCGAGAAGATCAACATGCACATCCAGGAGATCCTCGACAAGGATACGGATCCGTGGGGCATCAAGGTGGCGAAGGTGGAGATCAAGCACATCGACCTTCCGCAGGAGATGCAGCGCGCCATGGCGAAGCAGGCGGAGGCGGAGCGGGAGCGGCGCGCCAAGGTCATCGGGGCGGAAGGGGAGTTTCAGGCCGCACAGAAGCTGTCCGATGCGGCGAAGATTCTCGCGGAGCACTCGATTGCGCTGCAGCTCCGGTTCCTGCAGACGCTTCGGGAAGTGGCGACGGAGAACAACTCGACCATCATCTTCCCGGTTCCCATCGACCTGTTCACTCCGTTCATGGAACTGGCAAAGGCCGCCAAGGCGCAGATGGGAACGGGCAGGACACGGGAGAAGGAGGAGGGCGGGGCATAAGCCGCCTCTGGATACCCATGACGGTTGGCGGGAAAAGGGGCGCGGGGCTCGCCGCGCTCCTTCTCGTGTTCACCACCGGGGCGATCTTGCTCGCCGCGTGCGCCTCTCCCGGTCCGGCGCGGCGCGGCGAGCCCCCTCCGGCCCCTTCTCCGCCGGGCATTCACCCGACGCCTCCGGTCCCCGGACCCTCCATCCCGGCTCCGCCGCCCGCCCCGCGCCCCGAGGCCGCGGGTGCGCGCCCCGTGCGCGTCCGGCTCGAAGGGATTCTCCCGACGCTCCGGATCGCGGGCGATTCCATGCGGGCCTGGAATCCGGCCGGCCTCCTGCTTGCGACGGAGAACGGCAGCGTGACGCTCTCGGCGGTGGGGAACAGGATCGCCTGGGGAGGGACGAAGATGCTCGACTCCCCGATCGACGTCTGGTCCCCGGGCGGCCTGTCGCTTGCGGGGAGGCTTCTCCCCGGCAGGATCCGCGTCTCCGCCCGCAGCGGCGGGATCCGGGTCGTGGCGGTCGTGCCGCTGGAGGAATACGTGGCGGCCGTTTTGTCGCGCGAGGCGGCCCCCTCGTTCCTTCCCGAGGCGCTCTCCGCCCTCGCCGTGTCGGTCCGGACCTACACCCTGTTGTCGGTCGCCGCCCCGCGCGACCCGGACTACGATGTCGTGGCGGGCGTGGAGGACCAGGTATTCGAGGGGGTGGAAAACGTCGGCCCGGCCTTCCGCGCCGCCGCGGAGGCGACCCGCGGATATGTCCTTTATGACTCCCGGGACCGACTGGCGCGCACGGTCTATCACTCGACCTGCGGCGGGATGACGGAGAGCGCGAAGGATGCCTGGGGGGAGGATCTTCCCTATCTGCGGTCCGTGCCGTGCGACGACTGCCGGGAAAGCCCGGCCTGGCGGTGGGAGTATCGGATGGGGCGGGCGGCAGGGGTGCGGGTCGCCGCCGCCCTGGGGGTGCGCGCCGGAGACGAACTCGGCATCGCGGTCGCGGGGAGAACGAGGACGGGGAGGGCCAGCCAGGTGCGCCTCACTTCCGGAGGAGTCGCGCGGGAGGCGAAAGCCTCGATGTTCCGGCGTGCGGCGGGATACGCGCTGGTAAAGAGCCTGTGGATGGAGATCGTTCCGGCGGGCCGCGGCTGGCGTCTCACCGGCAAGGGGTACGGGCACGGGGTCGGAATGTGCCAATGGGGGGCCAACGGCATGGCGAAGAGGGGAGCGGGGTACCGGGAAATCCTCGCCCGGTACTATCCGCGGACCCGCCTCGCTTCCTCTCCCGGAGGGCCCGGTCCGCTCGCGGGGGGGAAGCCCTGAAAACCGATCTCCTTGCGTACCCGCTCCCGGAGCAACTGATTGCCCAATCCCCCGCGCACCGGCGGAGGGATGCCCGCCTGATGGCCGTCTTCCGCGAGACGGGGGAGATCACCCATCACCGGTTTTCCGATCTGCCCGGGTTCCTCCGCGGCGGCGACCTTCTCGTCGTGAACGACACGAAGGTCATCCGGGGGCGCCTCCGCGCGCGCAAGGGAACCGGCGGATCCGTGGAGATCTTCCTGCTGCGGCGGATGGACGGTGCCGGGGGACGGGGCGAGACGTGGGAGGCCCTGGCGCGCCCTTCCCGGAGGCTTAAGGAGGGGATGGAGCTTGGCGTCGGGGGGGAGGTCCGCGTTACGCTCCTGGCGAAAAGGGATGCGGGGCGGTGGATCGCGAGAATCGAAGCGGACGGCCCCGTCCCCCTGGCCCTCGAACGCGTGGGCGAGGTCCCGCTTCCTCCCTACATCCGGCGGCTGCCGGGGGATCCCGAGGCGCATCGGGACGCGCAGCGGTATCAGACGGTGTTCGCCGCAAGCTCCGGGTCGGTGGCCGCCCCGACGGCGGGGCTTCATTTCGACCAGGAGATGCTCGACGAGGTCCGGCGCATGGGTGCAAGCATCGCCACGGTCACCCTTTCGGTCGGGTACGGCACCTTCTCCCCGATCCGGACGGAGGAAGTGGAGGCGTACGAGATCCACCCCGAGCCCTACCGTCTGCCCCCCGAGACGGCGGCGGCGGTTGCCGCCGCCCGGGAGAGGGGAGGCCGGGTCATCGCGGTGGGCACGACGAGCGTCAGGACCCTGGAGACTTGCGCCTGCGGGGACGGGCGGGTGGACCCCGCGGAGGGTACGACGCGGAAGTTCATCTATCCCGGGTACCGGTTCCGCGTCGTGGACGCCATGATCACCAATTTTCACCTGCCCCGGTCCACGCTTCTCGCGCTCGTCATGGCGTTTGGCGGCGTGGAGCGGATCCGCGAGGCGTACCGGTG
>DATEXR010000320.1 GCA_035256765.1 Candidatus Deferrimicrobiaceae bacterium
GGCACGATGAGCCCCACGAACCCGATGAGGCCCGAGATCGCGACCACGGAGCCGGCAAGAAGGGAAGCGGTGAGGTACACCGCGGTCTTCACCTTCTCCACCGGCAGTCCGCTCTGGAAGGCGGCCTCGTCGCCCAGGAGCAACAGGTCCATCCCCCGGGAGAGGAGGAAGAGACAACCGACGCCCCCGCCCACGTAGAGCGCGAGCATCCCGACCCTCCCGGGCGTGCCGAGGCTTAAGTCCCCCATGAGCCAGTAGATCGCCCCCGGGATCCTCCCCGGGGGGCTTAAGGCGACCATCATCATGATCAGGGCGTTCAGGAACGCGCCGACGATCACGCCCATCAGGATCAGCCGCTCCCGGGAAACCCCGCTCCTCCTTCGGGCCAGAAGGAACACGGCCGACGCCGCAAGCGCCGCCCCGAGAAAAGCGCAAAGAGGCAGCGGAAGGAAGGAGTCGCCCGGCAGCAGGAGCCGGGCGGTCATCGCGCCCACCGCCGCGCCCCCCGAGACGCCGAGGATGTACGGGTCGGCCAGCGGATTGCGCAGAAGCGCCTGAAACGCCACGCCGGAGGAGGAAAGCGCGCCGCCCACCAGCGCCCCGAGAAGAGCCCTCGGCAGCCGGAGCGCAAGGACGACCCGCGCGGCCGTTTCCCCGGACGGTCCGCCGGCATCCCCTCCCGTCAGGGCCCGAAGCACCTGGCCGAGGGAGACCGGAACGGGGCCCGCGGAAAGGGAGAGGGCCACCGCGCCCGCGAGGGCGGCGGCAAGGACCGGGAACGCGAGGACCGGGCGTTTCATCGCGTCGCCCTCCCCAGGCCACCGGCCCGAGGGTGCCGCTTCCGCCAGGCGGAGAGCACCTCGTCCACCCTCTCCAGCGCGGCCACCATCCGGGGCCCCGGCCGGGTGACCAGGTCCCCGTCGAGGGAGAAAACGTCCCCTTCGCGGAAAGCGGGAACCTCTCCCCACCGCGTCACGTCGGGGGAGAACTCTTCCACGCCGCTCATCGCGGCCACGAGAATGACGTCGGGCCCGGCGCGGATCAGGTCCTCCACGGAGAGGCGGGGGTACCGCCCACCGAACGTAGCGGCGGCGTTTCTCCCCCCGGCGATGCGCACGATCTCGTCGAGGAAGGTCCCGTTGCCGGCCGCGATGACGGGGGATGTGGAGACGACGAAGAGCACGCGGGGCGAAGGGGAGCGCTTCTCCCGGGAAACACGTTCCGCCCGGGCCCGGAGGGCGTTCGCTTCCTTTCTCCCCCTTTCGGGCACGCCCAGGATCTCCCCGATCTTCTCGATCGTTTCGAAGACCGCGGCCAGGTTCTGCGGGCCCGCCGCGAAACAGGGGATCCCCATCTCCTCGAGGACCCTGATCCTCTCCCTCGGGTTGCCGTCCGTCGTGCACAGGACGAGGTCCGGCGCGGCCGCCACGATCCGCTCCACGTCGGGGTCCACGATCCCTCCGACCCGGGGAAGAAGCGCCGCCCCGGGGGGATCGTTGCAGTACCTCGTCACCCCGACGAGCCTTTCCTCCTGCCCGAGGAGGAAGACGATCTCGGTGAGGTTCGGCGCGAGCGAGACGACCCGGCGGGGAGCGGACGCCAGTTGCACGGCGACGCCGCGGTCGTCTTTCAGGACCAGGGGAAAGGAAGCCCGGGCCGCCGCCGCTGTGCCGGGCGCTCCGCGGGCGGAGAGGAAGAGAAGGAGGACGGGAAGAAGGAGCCATCGGCCCCCTCCCGGCCCCGCCGTCATTCCCGCGCTGTCCGGCAGACGCTTCAAAAGAAAACCCCCGACCCTTCCGTGGAGGAGGAGTCGGGGGATGGGACCTATGCGCCCGCCTTCCCGACCCTTCTCCCGCGAAAGGTGGTCCGGGAAAACTCCCTGTCGGGCCGGTCTCCTGGCTTCCGGTTACGAACCTACTCTCCGCGCCTTCCCGGGGGATTCCCCCCCAGTGGCCTCGTTGCGGATTTCGTCACCGGTCACAGTTGCGGGGCAGCGATGGAATCGCACCATCTTCCCGATACCCTCGATCGGGCGCCCGACGGGAACTTCCGTTCTGATCGAAAGATCTACCGGGTATTCTGTCCCGGAGTCGCGACGGAGTCAAGCGGGACCGGGCGGAGGGAATCAGCGGGTGCGGGAAACGATGTAGTCCGACAGGGACGCCAGTCCGTCGCGGGCCGGAGACGCCGGGAGGGAGGCAAGGAAACCCTTCCCCCGCTCCACGAAGGATCGCGCCTTGCGCCTCGTGTACGCCA
>DATEXR010000321.1 GCA_035256765.1 Candidatus Deferrimicrobiaceae bacterium
CTGGAGGGTTCGCAGCCCGATCCCGAGCCTCTTCGCCGCCTGCGTCTTGTTCCCGTCCGTCTTCAGCAGGGCGGCCACGATGGCCTCGCGCTCGATCTCCTCGAGCGTTCGGGCCGAAGGAAGGGGAATCGGTCCGGACGGGGAGGGAGGAAGGATGTTGTCGAGAATCTCCGGGGTGAGGTCCCCCCACTCGATCGTATCGCCCTTGGCAACGAGCGAGGCGGTCTCCATGGCGTTTCGCAACTCCCGGACGTTTCCGGGCCACCGGTACGCGAGAAGAGCGATGCGCGCGCCGGCCGACAGCCTCTTGGGGGAGACGCGGTTCTCGGTCGCGATCTCGGAAAGGAATTGTCCGGCAAGTTTCGGGATATCCTCGCGACGTTCCCTCAAAAGGGGCACCGTGATGTTGAACACGTTCAGCCGATAGAACAGGTCCTCCCGGAAGGTCTTCTCTGCGACTTTCGCCTTGAGGTCCTGGTTGGTCGCGGCGATGATCCGGAGGTCCACGCGGATCACCTCCGATCCCCCGACCCGGATGATCTCCTTCTGTTCGATCGCCCGCAACAACTTGACCTGCAGCGAGAGGGACATCTCGCCCACCTCGTCGAGGAACAGGGTCCCCCCCTTCGCGATCTCCATCATCCCCTGCCGAGTGGCGACGGCGCCCGTGAACGCACCCTTCTCGTGGCCGAAGAGCTCCGATTCCAGCAGACTTTCGGCGATCGCCGCGCAGTTGATCGGCAGCAAGGGCATCTCCCACCGTGGGCTTTGGTCGTGGATCGCCCGGGCCACAAGCTCCTTCCCCGTGCCGCTCTCCCCCAGGATGAGAACGTTCATCCGGGTCTGGGCGACCATGTGGATTTTCCGGATCACCTCCTTCATCTTCCTCGAATCGGCGATGATCCTTCCCACGCCCTGTTTCCGGTCCCTCTCCTCCCGCAGGCGCCGGATCTGCCTGTCCTTTTTCTCGAGTTCCACATTCTTGCTGCGCTCCTTGGACGCCTTGAAGACGGCGGCCCGCAATTGCGGGATCCCCACCGGCTTGAGGAGGTAGTCGGACGCTCCCGCCCGGATCGCCTCCACCGCGCTTTCCACGGTGCCGAATGCGGTCACGACGACGACCGGGATGCCCGGGTTCTCCCGTACCACGCGCCGGACCACTTCCAGCCCCGTGATGCCGGGCATCTTCAGATCGGTCAGCACGACATCCCCCCCCCCGGAAGCAAGAGCCTTCATCCCCTCCTTCGGGTCGGTGAAGGGGTGGACCTCAAACCCGTCCCGCCGCAGCGCCGTGGCGATGCTGGAAAGGCTGTCCGGGTCGTCGTCGAATACGAGGATCTTCGCCTTCTCTTTCACCGGACCTTCTCCGGAAGCGGCCTTCCGGCCGCCCGCTGCCGCATTCTCGCCTTGGACTGTTCCTCCGGGGGGAGGGAAATCGTCACCGTCGTGCCGCGCCCCTCCCGGCTCCGGATGCCGATCTTTCCGCCGTGCTCGCGCACGATTTTCCGAACGATGGGAAGCCCCAGCCCGGTGCCGTTTTTCCTCGTGGAAAAGAAGAGTTGGAAGATCTGCTTCCGTTCCGCCCGCGGGATGCCCCGGCCGTTGTCGGCAACGCGCACGAACGGTTGTCCCCGCTCCGCCCCGGTCGTCACCCGGATGACCTTCCGTTCCTTGTCCATCGCCTCCTCGGCGTTCAGAAGGACGTTGAGGAGCACCTGCCGCAACTGCTTATCATCGGCGAAGAGAGGGAGCGGCTCCGGGTGGAAGGCGGTGACAAGCTCGATCCCCCGCCGCGAGAAATCGACCTCGAGGAACCGGAGGGTGTCGGCGACGACCCGGTTCAGGTCCGCCACCACGAGCTCCATCGCGTTCGGCCGGGCGAACCGCAGGAACTCGGAGAGGATGTCGTTCAGCCGCTGGGTGACCTTCATGTTGGAGCGCGCCAGGGAGAGAAGCTCCTCTTTGCGGTCCGTGGCCCCCTCCGGCAGCGCGGCGAGTATCTCCTCGAGGATCTGGCTGTTGATGTAGAGGGAATTCAGCGGATTGCGGATCTCGTGGGCCAGGCCCGACGCGACCGCACCGAGATCGGCTAACCGTTTCCTCGTTCCCGTGGCAGGCACGAGAAGATTCTACAACAATTTCCGTCGATTCCGCGACACGCATCGCGGCCCGCAACCCGCTTCGACTGCTCCCTCCTGCGTGCGGCCTGTCGTGAAGGCACGTTGCCTCGGCTCCGCATCCTCGGAGGGGCGCCCCGTATCGGCTTCGCCTCCGGGCAGGTTGCCCGCGGCGGAAGGACCCTGGCTCGCGGGGGCTTCCGCATCCGCTACGCTCGCGACCTCCGCCCGCTCGCTGCCGGTTCCGCTCAACCCAATTTTTTCCTTTCGGCGGGACACTCCTCAACTGGGGGGGACACTCCTCAACGTACAACTCGATATAGGAATGTCCCCCCTTGGAATGTCCCCCCGTTTCGCGGAACCCCCCGCATCGCCAAGGGGCCCCGGAGAGCGGCGACGCTGATTTCAGGCGCTAACCGGACGGACCGTGCGCCGCGGCGTTGAGCCGTTGGTTGCCGGTCTTCCCCCCATTCCACGTTCTTCCCCGGGGGCCGGACGGGCCCCGGATCTCAATCATATTCTACGGTCAAACGGGGTGAGGTCATTGTGACCTGCGGCAGATCCTCGATCCCCACCAGTCCTCCGGCGCCCGGCACGAGATCGAGCAGGAACCGGATCTGGAAGTCGAGAAGGCCCCGTCGCTGCGCCTCCGCCATGAGCGGAGTGACATCGATGAGAACGTAATTCCCCTGGTCGCTAGAGAAAAGATCCAGGGACCGCGACGCAAAACTGCCATTCGGGAAGGTAAGGGGAGCGGAGTCGAAATCCTCCTCGCGCAGGCCGTTGATCGGATAGACCACCAATTCGATCAACGTGGGAACCGTGGAAGCGAAGGCTACATCGTTGATGAACACCTCGATCGTGGCCGCCCGGATGCGGGCGTTCGCGGGCACCACGTCCCCTCCGGTGGATCCGTCGAGGGGGAAATCCAGGAACGCTCGGTATTCCTTGAGATTAGGATCCAGGTCGTCGAAGCCGAAGAACAGGGTTCCCGGCCCGTTGGCGATGGTGAAGGTCTGCAGGACAGGGTCGAATGCGATATCCCCGTCGGCCGGCTTGTCGCTTACGATCTGCGCGACGAAGATGGTCCGGGAGTCCCCTCCCCCTCCCCCGCACCCGGAAAGGGAGAGCAGAAGGATCGCCGCCACACCGAAATAAAGCAGTCTTCTCATGGGTCCCTCCCTGCGGTTTTCCATTGGACGCCTCCTGCGCATGAGATATTCACGACGTGGGTTTCGTTTCTTCCCCGCACGGGGGGGAGGAAATGCGCCGCCTCGGTTACCATCGGTATCGCACCGAAAGGACCGGGACAAGGCTCCGGTCCCAAGGCGCTCCCCCGGCACGGTTCCCCTCCCCGTCCACGATCTGCGCCAACCCTCCCGTCCCGACGACCCTCAACTGGAAGAACCGGAGGAAGGGATCGTTTGCGTCGGACTGCAACTCGGGGACGACGGATGCCGTGACCCCCTGCACTCCCGCCGAGGGAACCAGCCGCACGCCGGACAGGAGACTTCCCACCGGGGTCCCCGTCGCGGAAAAAGCCGCGAAGGAAAGCGTCTCCCCGTATTGGACATGGTCGAGGAAAAGGACCATGTCCGGGCTGCCGGTCAACAGGTGCA